>QHVD01000246.1 GCA_003222235.1 Gemmatimonadota bacterium
TGATGCAGGGCGGCGTGTTGAAGCAGAAGGCGAGTCCGGCCCTGGGCAGTCGGATAACTGTGTGGCTGCTCGGTCGCGTCGGCATCGAGGGGACGATGAGCTATGCTCCGAGCAACCTGACCACGACCGACGCAACCGACTATTATCCGGGACCGCATTCGGCTCACCTGATCACTCGGACCGCCAAACTCGTAGTCCGTGTGAATCCAGCGGGCCACAACACGGTTTTCCAGGCAGGCGGCGGAGTGGGCCGGGTTGGCTATCGTGGTGCGGCGTACTGCGGCGGCGCCGCCCCCTGTGACCCGTATCTGCGGGCCGACGTCATGACCTTTCCCAGCAAGATCGTGACCGCGGGTGCGGCATTCAGGCCCCGGCGGTCCGTTGCCCTGCGAGTCGATGCGGAGGATTATCTGTTCAGCGCGAGTTTTTCGTGCCGCAACGGCGGGCACTGCCCGGGAGTGTGTTTCTCCGGAACTCCTTACACGCCCAAGAGGCAAAACGATTTCGTGGTGTCGCTCGGAGTGGCACCACGAAATCGTGTTGCCTCTTGCGCGTGTAAGGAGTTCCGCAGACACACACCCGGTCCCCTCATGCTGCTATCAATCGTCGTGGCGCACAAGTGAGCTGGCACCCGGAGTTGCGGGGCGATTATCCGGGTGCGGTTGTGTTGACCGCGCCGTCTACCGACCCGTTAGGGGGCTCAGAGGACTGCGAGACTCATAGAGGGTCCTGTGCACGATGTCGTCGTCACGAGATCGCGGATCAGCGCAGCCTCCCGACTCACCAAGACAGTCGAACAACCAGCGTCTCGCCTCGACGTCCCCCGCCCAAAGCGCCGGCCCGAGCGGCGAGCCAAGGAAGATCAATCTCCCGCGTCCGGTCTGGCGCTTGAGGGCCACCGGCAGACCATCCACCCGGGCGATGACCTCCCCCGACTGGCGCCCGAGAGGCACCACACGGCTGAAATCGCGGACCTTCGCGGGGGACGGCCAGGTGTAGTCAACATACGGTATGCGCTGCGAGCCAATATGCGCGGACCACAGCGGTACCGGCGCCCCGATGCGGACCTGCAGGTAATCGCGCAGCACGTCGCGGTGGCCGCGGAAATCCCGACCGTCAGCGAAGCCTGCGCCTGACTCGAGGATTACGCTCGCCCCCGCTTGCAGGCAGCTCACGATCGCCCGGACCGCCGGCGGCGGAATCTCCAGTGCGGCCGGAATGACCAGCACGGCGCAGCGGGACACCCACCGCGCTTCAGCACGCATCAAGCGCGCCCCCCCCGCCCCCCCCGCCCCGAGGCTGTCTAGCGCGCACTCGAATCCCGAAACCGACTCCTCACCCAGGCAACCGTGCTCCTTTAAGTCAAGGAGGACCCACCTGGGACTTGTCTCGGGTGACAGAGACGACCGGCCGAAGCGTCGCAGATCGAACGGCAAGCCCATGGTCACCGCGCCAGCGGCGCAGCCGAGGAACCGTCTACGGGTGATGCTCATCTCAGAGCCGTCCAGAAATCAGGCGGTCCATGGCCTGGGCGGTGTCGTAAAACTGCTGGTCAGGCGCATACCGATAGCGCGCCTCCATTTCTGCTACCAACCAGCCGTCGTACCCTACTTTGGCCATCGCGCCCCGGATGGCGGGCCAGTTGTTGTCACCAAGAAACAGATTCGTGTACACACTCTGGTCGCCACAACGCCCGCGTTTTTTCATCACGTCTTTCACGTGAATTCGAGTAATTCTGGGTCCATGGATCTCGATCCACTGTTCTGCAAACCCCGTGTCGTGGATGTTGCCGACATCGAGGTGAATACCCACCGCGGGGCTGTTCACGTCGTTCAGAAACTGCCAGAACTCACGCGGGCTGATGAGAAACCGGTGCTCTGCGTTGCAGTTCTCGCAACCAATCCTGACGCCGGCGCGTGCGGCTTTCTCGCCCAGCGGCCTGAGAGCCTCGAGGCAGCGCTGGTACACCTCATTGTAGGGGACTTCCGCGGTCACCAGGCCGGCGACCAGCAGGATGGCGTCGGTTCCGAGCAGCACCGCGGTCTCGATTTCCCGCTCCACGATGCGCGCGGCCAGGGCCCGCACCTTGGGGTCGCGCGATGAGAGAGGCGAGGCCCAGTGCAACCCGGTCGAGACGTTGGACACGACGAGGCCGGCGTCTGCGACTTTCCGGCGCAGTTCCCGCACTTCGCGATCCGCGGTGCTCATCTGAAACCACGGGACGTCGCCCAGCCATAGTTCGATGCCGTCGAACCCGGCCTTCTTGACGAGTTCCAAGCCGTTTTCGAACCCCCACTCCGGCGAAATCATGTTATCGCCGATGGCTTTCTTCATGGGGGCGTATCATACTCCTAATGAGCCTCGCCGGCGACACCCGATGGAGACGTGTTAGGCTTAGGCGCACGCCGTCAGGCGCCACCAACGGGACGCCGAATGCTCAGCCGGGGTATACTTGGTACGGGGACACGAGGCGGCGAAGATCCGATTTGAGTACGCCGAGCGGTTGATTCTTCACGCTGCCACCTCTGTCAAGGTGGCGTTAGAGGCTCCATACGTTCGTTCTTGCCCGTGCGGCGACCTATGCCACCCTGTTTGTCGGCCTGCTCCTCGTCTTCCTCCCTAGGCGCATCCTCCAAGCGTCGGGAATAGTCCCGCCTACCAGCCTTGGCCTTTGGGAGGTTGCGGGGATTCTCGTCGGCGTGGCCGGTGGCGCGCTGGCGCTCTGGTGCATCCTCGCGTTCGCGACTGTCGGCAAAGGAACGCCGGCCCCGTTCGATCCGCCTCGTCATCTCGTGGTCGCCGGACCGTATCGGTATGTTCGCAATCCGATGTACATCGGAGCAGGCCTTGCGCTGGTCGGAGCGGCGATCTTCTACGGATCGCTGCCGCTGCTTGGCTACCTGGGCCTGTTCCTCCTCGCCACGCACGCGTTCGTCGTCTGGTATGAAGAGCCCACGCTGACGCGGCTGTTCGGGCAGGAGTACCGGGCCTACCAGACGCGCGTACGGCGATGGTTGCCACGGTTCTCGCTGCGGGACTCGCGAGGCGCCGCGGGCTGAAACTCGAGAATGGCATCGTCGAAGGTGAAAATCGGGATCCTCGGCTCGCGCTTTCAGGCGGATTGCATCGCGGGGGCCGTGAAAGCCGTGCCGGAGGAAGCCGAGGTCATCGCCGTGGCCTCGCCGACCAAAGGACACGCCGCAGGCTTCGCGAAGCGGCACGGCATCCCGCGCGCGTATAGCGACTACCGCGAACTGCTACGCGATCCCGAAGTCGAGATGATCTCGATCACGGCGCCCAATCGGCTGCACGCGCAGCTCGCGATCGACGGCGCCAAGGCCGGCAAGCACGTGGTGTGCGAGAAGCCGCTGTGCCTGACGCTGGAGGAAGCCGACGCGATGATCGACGCGTGCCGCACGGCGGGCGTGCTGCTCCTCTACGCGGAAGAGCTGTTCTTCGCACCGAAATACGTGAAGGCGAAGCAGATGGCGGACGACGGTGCGTTCGGCCGCGTGCACCTGGTGAAGCAGGGCGAGAAGCACTCGGGCCCGCACTCGGAGTGGTTTTGGGACGTGGAGCAGTCGGGCGGCGGCGCGGTCATGGACCTGGGGTGCCACGGGATCGCATTCTGCTGGTGGTTCCTCGGCAAGCCGAAGGTCAAGAGCGTCTACTCGCAGATGGCGACGCAGGTGCACCAGGAGCGCACGCAGGGCGACGACGAAGCGGTCACGATCATCGAGTTCGAGAACGGCGCCGTCGGGATGGTCGAGAGCAGCTGGAACCGGCCCGGCGGGATGGACGACTGCATCGAGGTGTTCGGGGACAAGGGGCAGACCTACGCCGACCTGCTCATGGGCAACGCGCTCCCGACCTACTCGGAGGTGGGATTCGGCTACGCCGTCGAAAAGGCCGCGACGACCAAGGGCTGGAGCTACCCCGTGTTCGAGGAGCATTGGAACTACGGCTTCCCTCAGGAGATGCAGCACTTCGCCCGCTGCGCGCGCGGCAAGGAGACGCCGATCTCCGACGGCGAGACCGGACGCATGGTGCAAGAGGTCCTGTATGCCGCGTACGCGTCGGCCGGACTGGGTCGAAAGATCGTGCTGCCCTTCCGCCCGAAAGGCATCGCGAAGCCGATCGACCTCTGGAAGACCCCGGGACGCGCCGACACGTCGTGACGCATCCGATCGCGTCGCCGCCGATGGTCCGCCGCTTCGGCCTCATTCACGCCACGGCGCTCAACATGACGAACATGATCGGAATCGGACCGTTCATCACGATCCCGCTCCTCATGTCCGCGCTCGGCGGTCCGCAAGCGATGCTCGGCTGGCTCGTCGCACTGGTGATCGTCAGTTGCGACGGCATGGTCTGGAGCGAGCTGGGGGCGGCGATGCCGGGATCCGGCGGCTCGTTCGGGTATCTGCGCCGCGGCTATGGCGCGGAGAAGGTTGGCCGCCTGATGGGGTTTCTCTTCGTCTGGCAATTCGTGCTCAGTGGCCCCCTCGAGATCGCCTCCGGGTACATCGGCTTCTCGCAGTACCTCGGCTACATATGGAAGGGAATCACGGCGCGCCAGACGATCCTCGTCGTGACGATCATCGGGCTCGCAAACCTCGCGCTCCTCTACCGGCGGATCAAATCGATCGCGACGATCACCGTCGCGCTGTGGGTTGGAACGATCGTCACCGTCATCGTGGTCGTCGTCACCGGTGCACTGCACTTCGACCCCAGAGTCGCCTTCGACTTCCCGCCGGGCGCGTTCAACTTCTCCTTGGGCTTTCTCATCGGCGCCGGCGCCGCGTCGCGGATCGGCGTCTACGACTACCTCGGCTACTACGATGTCTGCTACATCGGCGACGAAGTCGAGAACCCCGGCCGAGTCATTCCACGGTCGATTCTCGTCAGCACCGCCCTAGTCGCGGTGATCTACCTTGCGATCAATCTCTCGATTATCGGCGTCGTCCCGTGGCGGGACTTCGTCCCGGCCCAGTCACACCCGCAGTCCAACTTCATCGTCTCACTCTTCATGGAGCGGATGTACGGTCCGGGCGTCGCGACGCTGTTCACCGCCATGGTCCTCTGGACTGCGTTCGGCTCGGTCTTCGCCCTCTTACTCGGGTACTCGCGGGTGCCTTATGCGGCGGCGAAGGATGGCTACTTCTTCAAGGTGTTCGCGCGCCTCCATCCGTCCGCGGGATTCCCGGACGTCTCGCTCGTCGTGCTTGGCGTCCTCTCGATCCTCGCCGGTTTCGTGTCACTTGGCGTGGTGATAGATGCGCTGATCACGACGCGGATCCTCGTGCAGTTCATCGGGCAGATCGGCGCGGTGACGTTGCTGCGCCGGCGAGCGCCGGACATGCCGAGGCCCTATCGGATGTGGCTCTATCCGTTGCCGAGCCTCGTCGCGCTGCTGGGATGGATCTTCATCTTTGCCACGACGCCGCCCACGGTGATCGCGTTTGGACTGGGCGCGCTGGCGCTGGGTGCCGTGTGCTTCGGAGCGTGGTCGTGGAAAGGACGGACGTGGCCCTTCGAGGCGCGACGCCTGGCGGCCTGACGTCACCCATTGTCCGGTTTCCTTGACGGCCGCTCCGACACGCCGCATGGTTCCCGGAGGGGGATTGAAATTCTGGGAGTGACCCGATGCAGACCGGTGCCGCCTTCCTCGCCCAGTCCCGGGAGTACCTGACCGGTCATTACCTGCCCAAGATCCGGGCCGCCGTCGAGCGGCTGAGCGAGGAAGACACCTGGTGGCGCCCCAATGAGGCGTCCAACAGCGTCGGCAACCTGATGCTGCACCTGGCCGGCAACATCCGCCAGTGGATCGTGAGCGGCGTCGGCGGGGTGCCCGACGTCCGCGATCGCAGCGCCGAGTTCGCCCGGCGGGACCCGCTCCCGCGGGACGAGCTCGTGGCGATACTCACCGAGGCGGTGCTGGAAGCCGACGCGGTGCTCGCGCGGACCGATCCGGCCGGGCTCAACGACCGCCGCGCGGTGCAGGGTCGCACCGTCACGACGCTGCAGGCGATCTATCACGCGGTGGAGCACTTCGGCATGCACGCGGGGCAGATCCTCTACATCGCCAAGCTCCGCACTGAACGCGACCTCGGCTTCTACCGCCTGGAAGCCGGCATCCCGCGCCCGGTCTGGCCGGGTCATCCCGGCGGCGGCGCCTGAGCGCGCGCCAAGTCCCGCGCTGTCCCATTTGCGCCTGGTCTCCCGAACGGAGAGGGCCTCTCCGATCCCCGGGTCAGCGAAGAAGAGTAGGCAGAGGGTACCGATTTGCGGGAGACAAAGCCGCCAACACGAAAGACCGCCCGTCAGTGCCTGAGCTCGATGAGCGCAATGGACGTGCTCAGGCTCGCGACCCAGAACAGAAACATCCACCGGACGAGCCGACCCTCGAGCGTGCCGAACCGGCCTTCGACGACGCCCAGCCGTGCCAGGAGGCGGCCTTCGAGGGTGGCGAGCTCGGCGCGCAACTCCGCGATCCGCTGCTCGAGCTTCGCGTCGAAGCGGGCGAAATTCAGCTCGTTCACTTCCCGGAGCTCGGTCCGGTAGGTCGTGTCCACCTGATTGAACCACTCCACTAATTCGTTGGCAATCTCGTCGCCGAACGTTTCGTAGAACTTGCGCGACAGCTTTGCCGTGACAGGCATGGACGGCCTCCAAGTCGGTCCCGGCGCTACTCTAAGCTACGCTCGGCCCACCGTCACAATCAAATCCGTGCCTAAGGGGATGTTTCTACGCGGGGGAGCGAGACTCTCAGAACTCTTCCAGGCAGACCGGCTTCCCCAGACTCAGAGCTTCAACAGCGCGATTACCGTGGCGAGCGTCCCGATCCAGAGCACCAGCGTCAAGCGAGCCAGGCGTCCCTCTGCCATCCCGATCCCAGCCAGAAGAGGAGCTGCTGCCGACGGCACGTTGACTGACGCCGAGACCCTGCGTCAACTCCCCCGCGGGCAGGATGGATGAGGGGCTCGGCACGGTTGCCGCGACACTCGACATCGCCTGCTTCCAACTCCGCCGCGGCGAACCACAACCGGCCGAGAGCGAGGCCAATGTTGCGCCACCCGGAGGGAAGGATGGCGTTCCCCCTCTCCCGAAGGGAGAGGGGGTGAGGGGGTGAGGGGGTGAGGACCTCTCTCCGGAACGGCGAGGGGTCAGGACGTGAGAACTCTTCTCCGGAATGGAGAGGGTCGTGGACACCAGCTCCGAGGTACCTTGGTTCGCCCCGGGAACCTATCCGCAGCGGGTTGCATTTCCACCCCCGAGTGGCCGGCCACTCGTGCTGTACTTTTCCCGACATGCGCGAGTCGCACCGGCCTCGACCGGGAGAGGCACGCATGCCAGGAGAGGAAGCCGCCCGCCTGCAGGAGGCCGCACAGCAGACGAAGCCCTGGAAGCTCTGGGGCCCCTACCTGTCCGAGCGTCAATGGGGGACGGTGCGGGAGGATTACTCGGCGGACGGCAACTGCTGGGAGTATTTCCCGCACGACCAGGCCCGGAGCCGGGCCTACCGCTGGGGCGAAGACGGCCTGCTGGGCATCTGCGACGACCAGTGCCGCCTCGCCTTCGCGCTCGCGCTGTGGAACGAGCGAGATCCGATCCTCAAGGAGCGGCTGTTCGGGCTCACCGGACCGGAAGGCAATCACGGCGAAGACGTCAAAGAGCTCTACTACTACCTCGACTCGACGCCGACCCACGCGTACCTCAAGGCGCTGTACAAGTACCCCCAGGCAACCGCCGACGCGGCAAAGACCAGCCCGAGTTCGAGCTCGTCGACACGGGGGTGTTCGACGGCGATCGCTACTTCGACGTGGGCGTCGAGTACGCGAAGGCTTCGCCCGAGGACATCCTCGTCCGGATCACCATCGCCAATCGCGGGGCCGAGCGGGCGGCGATCCACGTGCTGCCGACCCTGTGGTTTCGCAACACCTGGGACTGGGGCCGGAGCGGCGAGACCTTCCCGCCCAAGCCGGAGCTGTCCCGTGCGGGCTCCGCTGAGGTCCGCGCCGAGCATGCGACGCTCGGCGTCTATCGCCTAACGGCGGACCGGGGCCCGGACAACCAGTCGCCGCGGCTGCTCTTCACCGAGAACGCGTCCAACGTGGCGCGGCTGTTCGGGGCGCCGAACCCGACGCCATACGTGAAGGACGCGTTCCACACGGTCGTCATCCAGGGCGAAGAGAGCGCCGTGAACCCGGACGAGCGCGGTACCAAGGCGGCCGCCTGGTACCGGCTCGAGCTCGACGGGGGAGAGGAAGCCGTGCTACGCCTGCGGCTGCGAGCGGACAGCGAGGCCGCGGCACCGCCGTTCGGCGCGGGATTCGACCGGACGTTCGACGAGCGCATCCGCGAGGCGGACCGCTTCCACACGGCGATCACTCCTCCGGCCGCGACGACCGAGGAGCGTGCCGTGCTCCGGCAGGCGCGGGCCGGTCTCCTCTGGTCGAAGCAGCTCTACTATTACGACATCCCCGACTGGCTCGCGGGCGACCCCGCTCAGCCTCCGCCCCCGGCATCGCGGGCGTCGGGGCGCAACGCCGACTGGACGCACTTGAACAACCTCGACATCCTCTCGATGCCGGACAAATGGGAGTACCCGTGGTACGCCGCGTGGGACCTGGCGTTTCACATGATCCCCTTAGCGCGGCTCGATCCCGAGCTCGCGAAGCACCAGCTCGTGCTGTTGCTCCGCGAGTGGTACATGCACCCCAACGGGCAGATTCCGGCCTACGAGTTCGCATTCGGCGACGTGAATCCACCGGTGCACGCGTGGGCATGCTGGCGCGTGTACAAGATGACGGGGCCCCGCGGGCACCGCGACCGTCTGTTCCTCGAGCGGACGTTCCAGAAGTTGCTCCTCAACTTCACGTGGTGGGTGAATCGTAAAGACCCCGAGGGCAAGCACCTGTTTGCAGGCGGGTTCCTCGGGCTCGACAACATCGGCGTGTTCGACCGCTCGCGCCCGCTCCCCACCGGCGGCCGCCTCGAGCAGGCCGACGGCACGGCGTGGATGGCGTTCTACTGCGCCACGATGCTGTCGATCGCGCTCGAGCTCGCGAGCGAGGACCCCGCCTACGAGGACATCGCGACGAAGTTCTTCGAGCACTTCGTCTCGATCACGGATGCGATCAATACGCTGGGCGGCACGGGCCTGTGGGACGAGGTCGACGGGTTCTACTACGACCAGCTGGCGATGGACGGGACGAAGACCGCTCTCCGGGTCCGCTCGATGGTCGGTCTCGTGCCTCTGATGGCCTGCGAGGTCCTCGAAACGGAGACCTTGAAGCGTCTTCCCGATTTCGCGCGGCGGATGGACTGGTTCATCAGGAACCGCAGTGATCTGGCCCGGCACATCTCGATGTGCGAGGCGTCGCCCGACGACGCGCACGGCCACCGGCTTCTCGCGCTGCCGCGCCGCGAGCGGCTGGAGCGCGTGCTCCGCTACGTCCTCGACGAAAGGGAATTCCTGTCTCCCTACGGGATCCGGTCCGTCTCGAAGATGCACCAGGACCGGCCCTACGTCTTCCAGGCGGGCGGGCAGGAATACCGCGTGGATTACGTGCCCGGGGAGTCGAACACCGGGCTGTTCGGCGGCAACTCGAACTGGCGCGGGCCGATCTGGTTCCCGCTGAACTACCTGCTGATCGAGGCGCTGGAGCGCTACGACCACTTCTACGGCGACAGCCTCCGCGTCGAGTGTCCCACGGGCTCCGGCAGGATGATGAGTCTCGCCGAGGTGGCGGGCGAGCTCCAAACCCGGCTCGCCCGAATCTTTCTCCCCGATGCCGTGGGGCGCCGGCCGTGCCACGGCAGCGAGCCGCGCTACGCGACAGATCCGCATTGGCGCGACCTCGTGCTCTTCAACGAGTACTTCCATGGCGACTCCGGCCGGGGCGTGGGCGCGAGCCACCAGACTGGGTGGACGGCGCTGGTGACCCAATGCATCGAGGATCTCGCGCACGCGCGCTCGGCCGAAACGCCTGCAGAACTTTCAACCAAAACGACCCGAGGCGCGTCCCCTGGATCACGCCGCCGAGTGGCTCGAAGCTGACGGTCTCGGGGGGTTCGCTTCCGGGACGGTGGGGGGCGTGCGCACACGACGGTATCACGCCCTGCTCCTCGTGGCGACTACGCCGCCGACGGGGCGCTACGTCCTCGTGAACGGCTGCGACGCGTGGATCGAGCATGACGGCCGGCGCTTTCCCCTGAGCACCCAGTGCTACACGCCCGGCATCACGTCTCCGGACGGCGAGCGCCGGCTCGCGGACTTCTCACCGACCCCGTGGCCTGGCTGGTCGTTCCGCCTCGAGGACGGGATCGAAGTCGAGCACCAGCTGTTCGCCGCCCACGGCGCTCCGCGGGTGATCCTGTCGTGGAAGCTCAAGACACCTGCACCGGGCGTGCGGCTCGTGGTGCGGCCGTTCCTCTCCGGCCGCGATTACCACGCCCTCCACCACGAGAACCCGACATTCCGGTTCGAGGCACACGTGGACGGCGACGCAGTGACCTGGCGTCCGTACGATGGCGTTCCCGGGATCCTGGCGCGGAGCAACGGCGCGTACGAGCATGGTCCGCTATGGTACCGCGGATTCTCGTATGCCGAAGAGCGCGACCGGGGGTTGGACTTCGTCGAAGACCTGGTGTCGCCCGGCAGCTTCACCTGGGACCTGTCGGCCGGCGAAGCGCTGTGGAATCTCGAGGCTGAGCTCGATGCGGGTGCCGGCGCGCGCGCGCACATGGCGCTACCCGCCGAGGTGGGAGAGTTGCGGGCGGCGGAGCGCCTGCGGCGGGAGGCCTTCCCGTCGCCCCTGCACCGCGCCGCGGACGCCTATCTGGTGCGGCGCGGGACCGGGATGACGATCGTGGCGGGCTACCCCTGGTTCACCGACTGGGGTCGGGACACGTTCATCGCCATGCGCGGGCTCTGTCTCGCCGGCGGCCGCCTCGACGACGCGCGCGGGATTCTGCTCCAGTGGGCCGATGCCGTCTCCGAAGGCATGCTCCCGAACCGCTTCCCCGACCGAGGCAACGAGCCGGAGTTCAACGCCGTCGACGCCTCGCTCTGGTACGTCGTCGCGACTCACGAGTATCTCGCCGCTGTGGAAGCCGCGGAAGGCCACGTCCCGGAATCGGATCGCCGGGCGCTCGATCACGCCGTCCAGCGGATTCTCACGGGCTACGCGGACGGGACCCGCTACGGCATTCGCGTGGACCGCGACGGCCTGCTCGCGGCGGGGCAGCCAGGCGTGCAGCTCACGTGGATGGATGCGAAGGTGGGCGATTGGGTCGTGACACCGCGCATCGGGAAGCCCGTCGAGGTAGAGGCGCTCTGGCTCAACGCGTTGCGCATCGGGGCGTCGGGATCTCCCCGTTGGGCCGCACTGCTCGAGCGGGGCACCTCCGCGTTCGCCGCGCGCTTCTGGAATCCCGGTGGCGGCTACCTGTACGACGTGGTCGACGTCGATCACAAGCCCGGTACGGTCGATGCGACCTTCCGGCCAAACCAGATCTTCGCCGTGGGCGGATTGCCGCTCCCGCTGCTGAACGGCAAAGAGGCCCGCCAGGTCGTGGACGCCGTCGAACGGCGGCTCCTCACGCCGCTCGGGTTGCGCTCGCTCGCGCCGGGCGAGCCGGGATACACGGCGCGATATGAGGGAGGCGTTGCGGCCCGGGACGGCGCCTATCACCAGGGGACAGTTTGGCCCTGGCTGCTCGGCGCGTTCGTGGAGGCCTGGGTGCGGGTGCGCGGCGGCACGGTCGCCGCCAAGCGCACGGCGCGCGAACGGTTTCTCGCACCGCTACTCGC
>QHVD01000572.1:0-830 GCA_003222235.1 Gemmatimonadota bacterium
GGGAGTCTCGTATGCGCATGATCACCCTTCTATTGGTCGCGGTCCTCGGTTCCTCGTCAGCGTGGGCGCAGACGGGCCCGCAGATGCGCACGCGTCTGCTCACCAGCCTGACGAACACAGAGGTTGATCAGTATCTGAAGCGCAACGACGTTATTTTCATTCCGGTCGGGACCGTCGAGCCCCACGGCGGGCTCCCCATCGACTGCGAATACGTCGGCCCGCTGGCGTACGCGATCAAGATGGCCGAAGCGACCGACGGGTTGGTGCTTCCGGGAATGGCGTATTTCTTTCCGGATGCCACGGTTGTCGGACGGGGCGCGGTACACGTCACGCCCTCGGAAGGTACTCCGTACCTGATGGCCGTTGCGCGTTCGTTGTTGCGCCAAGGGTTCCGCCGGCAGGTCTACATCACGGGCCACGGTCCCTCGTTCCAGACCGTCAGCCCGCTCGTGAGGCAGTTCTACGACGAAACGCATGTTCCCATCGTGCATCTTGAATCAAGCGCGTTCCGCCGTCCCGGTCCGGGCGTGGCCTCCGGTGCGGCGGCGTCTCCCACATTGCCGGTACCCGGCTTCTCCGCGTTCGACGCCATGCTGTTCGGCGCGTACGTCATCGCCGGACGACTGGAAGACATCCCGGTGAACCTCGCAGGCTCCGTGCCCGAGCACGCGGCGAATCCTGGCGTGAACGATTTGTTTCCCCTGGGCCCGCAGAGCGGAACCATCGGCTTCTACATGAGCGACGCGACCGATCACGGGGGAGCGCCCCGACCGATAACGTCGGAACAGCGGGCGGCAATTGCGCGGGCCGGCGTGGAGATGATCGAGCAA
>QHVD01000572.1:844-2715 GCA_003222235.1 Gemmatimonadota bacterium
TGAAGGTGGTATTGGAAGGAATGCGGGAGCACGACAAGTTCACGCAGCAGCACATCCTGCCCACCTACGGCTGGATATTCCCGCGTTAACGAAGAACGCCGCGTATCGGCCGTGTCGGCGTCCTTGATGAATCGGCAGCACACGTCGTCGCGATTCGAGGACTGGGGCCTCGGGTCGACAACGGCGCACGAATCGCGTTTGCGGCGCACGACGGACTGATAGCGTTCGAAGGAGTCTCCCAAATGACATCACCTCGATCCCTGACCCTCGGCTCGATCGCAACCCTGTTGTTCATGAGTGCCGTCGTCGCTCGGGCGCAGCTGCCGCAAGCACCGCCGCCGCCCCCGCCTGGGCTCGCACCGGCACCGGCGCCTCCGCCGCCGGTACGGACCCGGTACTTCACCAGCCTGACGAACCTCGAGGTCGAGCGGTACCTTCAGTACAACGATGTGATCTTCGTTCCGATCGGGAACGCCCAAGCGCGTGGGGTTCTTCCGATCGACTGCGAGTATGTGGCGGCGGAGGCCATTGCCCTGAAGATGGCGCAAGAGACGAACGCTCTCGTGTTTCCGTATCTCCAATTCACCTATGCCGGCGCCGGCATCATTGGGCGTGGCACCGTTCACGTGAGTCAGGCCGAGGGGCTCGCGTACCTGAAGCCGCTAGCCCGCTCCCTCTTGCGACAGGGGTTCAAACGGCAGATCTACCTCACGGCGGGGAACAACGCGGCGCCCCAGACGGTGAGTCCGCTGGTGTTGGAGTTCTTCTATGAAACGAGGACGCCCGCGTTGTATATCGAGGCCGACGTACTCCTTCGTCAAGTGAGCGCCGACATCACGAAGGTGATGTTTGGCGCCTATTCCATCGTGAACCGGCTGAATGACATCCCGGTGAACTTCACACCCGACGTTCCCAAACACGACATCGACCAGGGGCTCGCGAAGCTGCGGGTGCTCAATTCGAGCGGAGGCGCCAGGGACGGTGTCGTCGGCTTCTTCATGTTCGAGGATGACGCAGGCGCACCGGTGAAACCCGTCACAGCGGAGCAACGGGTCACATGGGCGAAAGAAGGCGCCGCGATGATCGATGCGGCGGTCAAACGGGCGGATATGAAGAAAGTTGTGCAGTCGCTGCTCGATCACCAGCGCTTTACGCGAGAGTACCTGATTCCGAAGTTCGATTCCCTGCCTCGCTGAGCAGGACGCCCCTGCGCAGCGGATGCCAGCGGCCCGATCTCGTGCAGGCGATGCGTAACATCATCGCAGACGCTAACGTGCCCGAATGGATCGGACCGACAAGGTGGGTCAGCATTCTGACGACACGCGAACGTCCATCGTGACCGCCGCGCTCTTCCGAGTCCGCGACTTGTTCGCGCCCTTCGGTTCCGCTAGTGTCGCGCGACCTGACACGGATCCGTCCAACAGCAGAGACCGCAGCTATCTCGTCGGCTAGTGCGCCACTTGACCAGTCTGTCCGAGAAGCGCTTTGCTTTGAGCTGACCGTGTGTGACACGACCGCCCCCGACATCGGCGTCATCGACGTGAACGGCCATGGATTCCCGGCCTGGCGGGGCGGGCCGATGTTAGACGCCGATCTGCTCGGGCGCCGGCACGTACTCGACCGCATTCGCGCCTTCCATCGCGATCTGGGCGAGCGGTGGCGCCCCGCTCCCCTTCTGGCCGAGTTGGGGGCCCACTGGCGGACATTCCGCGGGTGGGATCGGGCCAGGAGCTCGTAAAGTGGGGGCCATGCCTTCAGCACCGCTGCGCGCCTCCCGCATCCTTTCTCCGGACACGGTGGTGCAGGTCGACGAGCGCGGCCGCTGGCGGGCCTTCTCGCCGCATTCATTGCGGTCATATCCCGACGCCCTG
>QHVD01000573.1 GCA_003222235.1 Gemmatimonadota bacterium
GCCTACGTACTCTCCCGAGGGGATTGCCTCCTCGAAATAGCGGCGTGACGCATCGACCAGGACGTCGAGAAGATGTTCCGGCAGAACGCCCATGTCGCGAAACATCTCGGCCCGGTGGCGAGCCAGGATCGGCGCGTCGGCGACGGTCGCCGTCCGGACCGTGAAGGAGTCGCTCATGGCCGAGAAGGTAAGAACAACGCCGTCCGAGCGCGATGAGTAACAACCCAGAGAGCTAGTGGTGCTCCAGGTCCAACACGCGCACGGTCGATAGAGGCATCGAGGATGGGCTGGCCGGCGCCAAGCGGTTGTCGTCGCCGAGCCGGTCGAACTGGCTGTTCGCAATGTAGTAGAAGTGCCCGCCAACCAAAGCGCCGGTGGTGGGCAGATGGAGCAGACTATCCGCACGCTCAAGGACGTCGATGTGCTGAATCGACCGACCGTGTAGCGCGCGACCTGATCGAGGCCAGGCAAGTGTTGAACGCCGATGAGTGTGCCGTGATACCAATAGAGCCCGTCGATAGCAGCAGTGCTCCCGGGTGAAAGCAGGGAGAGACGCGCGATTGCCCGGGTGCGAAGGTCGATGCGCGCAATCCCCTCGACGAACGCCACGTAGATGGTCCGGTTGTCGCCGGATAGCGTGATGCCATTCGCGTCCGAGAACCGCTCCCGGTCCGGTTGCAGGAAGAGCTCAAGAGAATCGGCGCTCGAGCGGATGCGATACACCGCCCCCTGATCGGTGTCGGTGATGAACACGTCACCGTTCGTGGCGATCGCCAAGTCATTGAACAGGTGATCGCCCCCGGAGTCAGAGGGGATATATCTTCGCAAGATGTGGCCGGTGACGAGATCGCACTTGAACAGCCGGGTATCGCTTGGGAAGTCTTCGACGTGCGTCGCGCTGGGGGCCCGTGGGGCCCAGGTGGCGAACCATAGAAGCGAGCGTGCGGAATCGACGTGGATGCCGACCACGCGGAGGAGCTCGGGGTCGGAGGCGAAATCAGATGCGGTCCCGTTCGGCGCAAGGCGAATGATCTTGCGCTTCGCGAGGCTGCCGACGAGCCAACTATCGGTGATGGGATCGCGGGCGAGAGCCTCAGGCAGGAGATCCGGATCCGGCAGTGAGAAGGCTGGTGCGCCATGCACGATTGGGGCACGGTTGGCATTCAGGCGAGCGCGGAGGGCGCGAAAAGCGGCGGAGGTGTCCAGCCCTGCGAAGGCCGAATCCATATCAACATCCTGTATAGCCCCGAGATCCGCCAGCCGACTGAGCCAGCCGAGCGCGGCGGCGGGCTGACCGACGAGGGCGTACCCGCGTGCGACGGCGTAGACGACTCCGGGGTGGTCGGGCGCGCGCTGAGCGATCTTCCGGGCATAGTTGACGTAGTCGGCATAGCGGCCCGCCGCGAGCGCGTCGCGGGCGTGCTGGGAAAGGCACCAAGCGCTGCATGGCCGTGAGGAGGCTTGGGCGGAGAGCACGGCGGGTGCGAGGAACAGGACCCAAGCCGGCCAGATGGAGCAGCGGAGCGAGAGAGGCGCCAGATTATGCGCCAGTGGTCCAGCAGTCCGGAGCAGTGTACAGAGCCTCGACCCGATCTGCCCGCACGCACCTCTCACTAGAACCATCACGCTGAAAAGGGTCGTTGAGGGGTTGCGATCGGTGATCGCACGGGCTGAAGCCCGGCCTCGGCTGCGGGTCCGTCCTGAAGGACGGCGGCGCATCAGCGTCCTTCAGGACGCGCTCAGGCCGAGGGCGCCCTTCAGGGCGTCCAATCAATCCACATCGGGACTCTTCACGGGGCTCTTCACGGTGCTGCTAAGTGATACGGGAGATGGGCGGTCAGCAAGTGTGCCACGAAGTCACCCGGGGGGGTCGGGCGCGCAAGTCCTCCCTTCGTAGCTCTCCAGGCTACGACGCTCTGTCTCGACGGGCCGGGCCGCTGGCACTAGACTCCCGTAGCGCCTCCGGTACCCAGAGGCGACGGGCGGCTTCCACAACATGTTCGCCTACAAGCACTCCGACGGTCGGGTGGTATTACACCTGCGAGTGCAAGCACCAGGCGGGATTCGGCGGCCTGCCGCAGTGGGAAGGCACGAGCGTCATGCAGGGCGCGTTCGGCGTGAAGATCCGGAACTCGGACAGGCTGATCATCATCAGCGACTCCAACACTGGCTTCTGGGCGTTCCGCATGGATGGTTTCAACGGCTGGAACGGCAACGATTGGGGGATGCCGAACATCTCGGCGGCCCAGGACTGGGATCATGGCCCGCCGGGCGCGGCGTCACGGAGACCGAGTATCAGTACGCGCCGCTGCGCCCTCCCGCTTCATGAGCACGATGCGGGAGCACTGCGTAACGGCCGCGGGGGGGGTCGGCAGCCCGATGTCGATTCCGGGCTTTCCGGGACGACTATCTGGCGTCCACGGTATGTGTCACCCCGATTCGGAGGAAGCCATGAAATACCTGTGCCTGATCTATGCTGACGAAACCGCGTGGCAGAAGGTGCCCAAAGCCGAAGCGGAGAAGTGGTTGGGGGAATACTTCGCCTTCGGCGACGACATCAGGAAGAGCGGCCACTACGTGGGGAGCAACGCGCTCCAGCCCACCCACACGGCGACCACGGTCCGGGTGCGCAACGGCAAGCTCTCGACCACCGACGGGCCGTTCGTGGAGACCAAAGAGCAGCTCGGCGGCTATTATCTGATCGAGGCGAAGGACCTGAACGACGCGATCCAGGTCGCCGCGCGGATTCCGGGCGCGCGTCATGGCGCCGTCGAGGTGCGGCCCGTCAGGGAGTACCAGCGACCGTAGCCAGGAAGCCGGCTGGTGAGCGAGGATGCGGCTGAGCGGGTGCGCGAGATGGTGGACGCCGTCTACCGCGCCGAGTCGCGCCGCGTGCTCGCGACGCTGATCCGCCTGCTCGGCGACTTCGACCTCGCCGAGGAGGCGCTGCACGACGCCTTCACCGCAGCGGTGGAGCGCTGGCCCGACGACGGCGTGCCCGCCAATCCCCGTGCGTGGCTCGTCTCCACCGGCCGCTTCAAGGCCATCGACCAACTGCGCCGGCGCGCCCGGTTCGATGCCTCGCTCGCGTCGCTGGCCGATCGCCTCGGCGACGGCGTCACGCCCGCCCCCGACGTCGACGACGACGCCGTGGAGGACGACCGGCTGCGGCTGATCTTCACCTGCTGCCATCCCGCGCTGCCACCGGACGCCCGGGTGGCGCTGACCCTCCGGGAGGTCTGCGGCCTCACCACCGAGGAGATCGCGCGCGCCTTTCTCACCGCGCCGCCCACACTGGCGCAGCGGATCGTCCGCGCCAAGGGGAAAATCCGCGACGCGGGGATCCCGTATCAGGTCCCCGGCCGCACCGACCTGCCCGAGCGGCTCGACACCGTGCTGCAGGTGGTCTATCTCGTGTTCAACGAGGGCTACTCGGCGTCCGCGGGCGCGGCAGTGACCCGTCCCGATCTTTCCGCCGAGGCGATCCGGTTGGGGCGGCTGCTGGTC
>QHVD01000247.1 GCA_003222235.1 Gemmatimonadota bacterium
ACCAGGAACTGCCACAGGATCTCGCGCCGTGTCGCGCCCAGGGCCTTGCGCACGCCGATCTCTCTGGTGCGGTCGGTCACGGAGACCATCATGATCGCCATCACCCCGATGCCGCCGACCATCAGCGCCACGCTCGACAGGACGAGCATGACGAGGAAGAAGACGCCCGTGAGCTGGTTGAAGGTGGCCAGTATCTGGTCCTGCGTGACGAGGTCGAAGCTGTTCGGCGCGCTCGCCCGCAGCCCCCGGATGCGTCGCAGCTGCACCGTCGCCTCGTCCATCGCGCGCGAGACGGAGACGTCGGGCTTTGGCTTCACCACGATCCAGAGCGCGTTGGTCTCGTCGTACCGGAAGAACCGCCGCGCGGCTTCGAACGGGACGATCGCGGCGATCTCCTGGGATGGCGGCTGGAAGATGTTCTCCGGATTCTGGTAGATGCCGATCACCCGGAAGGTCTTGCCGGATATGCGCAGGAAGCGTCCCGTCGGGATGACGCGCCCGAACAGCTTGTCGGCGAACCGTCGCTCGATCACCACGACCGGGGCCCCGATGCGGAGCTCGGCCGTGGTGAAGAAGCGCCCCTCGGGGAGGCTACCACCCTGGATCTCCATGTAGTGGTCGTCCGCCCCGAACACCGTCACGATCTGCGTGTGCACCCCCTCGTACTCCATCTTCTGGAACAGCTGCACCCAGATCCCGGCATAGCGGACGTCGGGGAGACGCGCGAGCGCCTCGGCCTCCTCCGGCTTGATTACGGGGCGGATGCGCACTTCCTTGGGCAGCGCGTCCGGGTTGAGCGGGGTCGTGGACCAGAACCGCAGGATGTAGAACGTCGTCGGCCCCGCGACCTCGATGGTGTTGATGATCTGGTCGCGGATCCCCTGCACGATGGACGCCATCGCCATCACCGTGGCCACGCCGATGACCACGCCCAGGATCGTGAGCGCGGAGCGCAGCTTGTTGGCCCGCAGCTGGTCGAGCGCGATGAGCCAGCCTTCCGAGACCGACCGGAGCCTCATGCGGCCCGGCATCATTCGTATCGCAACGCCACGACCGGATCCAGCCTCGCGGCCCGCATCGCGGGGTAGACGCCGAACACGATGCCGACGCTCCCGCCGAGGCCCAGGGCGAGCGCGACCGACCAGCCGGTGACGCGCGCCGGCAGGGGGGAGATGACTGCGACGAGGCCGGCGAGACCGACGCCGCAGGCGAGGCCGAGCAGGCCCCCCAGCAGGGCCAGCGTCACCGACTCGGCCAGAAACTGGTTGCGGATGTCGCGGCGCCGGGCTCCGAGCGACTTGCGGATCCCGATCTCGTGGGTGCGCTCGTTGACGCTCATGAGCATGATGTTCATGATCACGATCCCGCCCACCACGATCCCGATGATCACGACCGCCGGGATCACCGTGAACAGGATGCGCGTCAGGTTCTTCCAGAAGCTCACGAGCGCGTCGGCGGTGTCCACGGTGAAGTCGTCCGCTTGGCCCGGGCGCAGCCGATGCGCGATCCGCATCGCCTCTTCGGCGCGCTGCATCCCGTCTTGCACCAGCGCCGCCTCGGGCATCTTCACCGAGATCACAGTCGTCTTGCGAGCATCACGAACCCGTCCCACGACTGGCCGAGGACGTTCCCCTTCTTCGCGATCACGCCTTTCACGCTGTACTGCGCGCCGAGGATGCGGATTTTCTGCCCGATCGCCTGGTCGGGGTAGTCGAACAGGCGGTCGGCGACATCGAACCCGAGCGCCGCGACCGGGCGGCGCTCCCGGACGTCCACGTCGCTGAGCGGCTCGCCCGCGGCGAACTGGTAGTCCTGCACCAGCTGGAACGGCGCGGTGACGCCGAAGACGAAGGCGTCGCCCACCGTCTTGTTGCGCCACACCACGTCGGCCTGCGGGGTGGGCCAGCCGGACTGGACGGCGATCGCCTTCGCATCGGGGAGGGCGCGCTCGACATAGTGAACGTCTTCGGGCGCGATGATCGGCCGGCGCTGGATCTCCTTCCATTGCTCGTCGTCGATCAGCCCCACGGCGATCGGGGTGCGCCGCACCTGGAATGCGTTGACGCCCACGATCGCGCCGCCGATCCGCTCGCGTACGTAGGCGTTCATGCCCTGGATCACGGCCACCACCGCCACCAGGAACGCGACCGACACGATGATGCCGAGCAGCGTGAAGAACGAGCGGAGCTTGTGGCTCCACGCGGCATGTAGGGCCTGGAGGATCGCCTCGGTGAGTTGCATGGCGGGGAACATACAATGCGGAATGCGGAATTCGGAATGCGGAATGGCAGGGCGGCCGTCAATTCCGCATTCCGCACTCCGCATTCCGCACTCCGCATTCCGCATTGCCGTTATTCGTATCTCAGCGCCTCCACCGGATCCAGCTGCGCGGCGCGCGCCGCGGGGTAGATCCCGAACAGGATGCCCGTCACGGCGGCTGCGACGAGGGCGAGGACCACGGAGCCGACCGGGACGTGGGCGTGGATCGGGGTGGCGGCCGCGATCAGGAAGGCGATGAGCCCGCCCGCGAGCATGCCGCAGACGCCGCCCGCCATGGTAAGCGTGGCGGCCTCCACTAGGAACTGCCACAGGATGGCGCGCTTCGTCGCCCCGAGCGCCTTGCGCACGCCGATCTCGCGGGTGCGCTCGGTCACCGAGATCATCATGATGGCGATGACGCCGACGCCCCCCACCGCCAGCCCCACCATCGAGAGCACGATCATCACGACGCGCAGCACCAGCGTGGTGCTGTTCACGCTCTCCAGGAACTTCTCCTGCGACACGACGGCGAAGTTGTCGTCCTGGCCGGGTCGCAGGCCCCGCTTGACGCGCAGCGCGACGATCACGTCCTCCATCGCTTGGAGCGTGCTGACCGAGTCGGCCGGACCGACGAGCAGGTTCGTCCACCCCTTCCGGTACGGGACGTACTTCACGAAGGCGCCGTGGGGAGTTGTTCTCTTCCCCGAACAGGCTGGGGGGCGGATTGAACACCCCGATCACGGTGTACGGGAGGCCGGCGATCCTGATCGCGCGGCCGATCGGATCGAGCTGACCGAACAGCCAGTCCGAGAGCTTCTGATTGATCACGACGACCTGCGCCGACGCCGCGTCCTCGACCGCGGTGAACGAGCGGCCGGGGAAGACGTCGCCGCCCGCCACCTTCACCCAGTCGGCGCTGCGGCCGGTCAGCTCCACGGATGCGGTCTTGCGGTCGCCGTAGGAGACCTCGCTCGCGCCGTCCCCGTGCTCGTCCACCGCCACGAAGCTCACGCTCGGCAGCCGCTGGAGGAGGCGCGCCTCGTCGATGGTGAGCGGCGGGTTGCGGCGCCAGGGGCAGTTCTCCTCACTGCCGTCGCAGATGGCCACCCCGCCCTGAAAGTGCCGCCCCACCCAGAATGTCTTCGGACCCGACTGCTCCAGCATGTCGCTCACGCCCTTGTTGAAGCCGCTGATCAGCGCGCCGATCACCATGACGACCATCACCCCGATCGCGACCCCGAGGATGGTGAGCGCCGCCCGGACCTTGTTGGCCACGAGCGAGTCGAGCGCGATACCGACGCCTTCGAGCAGGGGGGTCAGGGGGGTCACGGGCTACTCCTGGCGCAGCGCGGCGATGGGGTCGAGCCGGGCTGCGCGGGTTGCCGGGTAGACGCCGGCGACGACGCCCACCCCGCCCCCCAGGACGATGCCGACGAAAATCGACGGGAGCGACACCGAAGCCGGGAGCGGGCTCGCGGCGCCGAGCAGTAGGGTGAGCCCGACCCCGGCCAGCACGCCGAGTGTCCCTCCCAACGCGGCCAGCGTGACCGATTCGGCGAGGAACTGCCGCAGGATGTCGCGGCGGCGCGCGCCGAGCGACTTGCGAAGGCCGATCTCCCGGGTGCGCTCCGCCACGGCCATGAGCATGATGTTCATGATGACGATCCCGCCGACCACCAGCGCGATCAGCACCAGCCCGGGGCCCACGGCGAGCAGGATGCGGTTGATCTTTGCCCAAAAGCCGAGCACCCCCTCCGATGTCTCGAGCGCGAAGTTGTCGTCCTGGAGCGGACGCAGGCGGCGCCGGCTGCGCATGATACCTTCCGCCTGGGTCATCGCTTCGCGCATCTCCGGCTCGGAGCTCGCCTTCACCATCAGGGCGTCGATCACGCCCGGCGGGTTCACCTCGCGCTGGATCGGCGATTGGGCGGGCGCGACCACGAACTTGTCGAGCGAGATCCCGAACAGGTTGCCGCGCCGCTCCGCCACCCCGATGACCCGGTACGGGATCCCGTGAATCCGGACCGACTTGCCGATGGGGTCCTGGGTTTGGAACAGCCTGTCGGCGAGATCGTGCCCCATGACCAGGACGGTGCTGCCCGCCCGCGCTTCCTGCGGCGTGAACGCGCGCCCCTCCTGGATCTTGATGTTGCGGATCTCGAAGTAGCGCTCGGTGGCGCCTTGCAGGGAGACGTCCTTCGCGAGCCTGCGGCCGTACGCCACGGCGCCGCGCTCCTCGGACCACCACGCCGTGAGCACGGGGAGGGTGATGCCGTTCGTGACCGCGTCCGCGTCCTCGAACGTGATCCGGGGCCGGCGCGCCCACGAGCGCCAGGTGGAGTCCGAGACGTTGGGCGTGAAGTTGGGGCGGCGCCGCACGTGGAAGGTGTTCACCCCCACGAGTGTCCCCGCGAACTTCTCGGTCATATAGCGGTTCATGCCGTTCACGATCGACCAGGCGCCGATCAGGAACGTGACCCCGATGAAGACGCCGATGGCCGAAAACGCGCTCTTCAACTTCTGCGCCGCGATCATCTGGAGCGCCAGCCGGACCGCCTCGAGCAGGGGCATCGGACGAGACGTCTAGACGGCTAGCCGTCCAGGCTGTCCGGTCACGCCGTTTTCTTCCGCTTGGTCGTGTGTCCTTCAGGTCGCGGATCCCCTGGTACGGGCCGGCCACGATCGTCTCGCCCTCCTTCAGGCCATCGAGCACCTCGAAGTACTCGTCCCCGGCGATGCCGACCTTCACGGGCCGGAACGTGGCGACCCCTTTCTCCACGACGAACACGCCCTCCGTTTCCTTCTTCTTTCGGGCTGTGCTCGTGTCCACCGGCCGAGCCTCGGTCGAGACCGGCTTGTGCTCGCGGACCGTGAGCGCGATGATCGGGATCGACAGCGCCTCCCGGCGCGTGTCGGTGACGATCCGCGCAGTGGCGGAGAGGTCCGGCCGGATGTCGGTGGGCGGCTTGTCGAGCGTGACCTCGACGTCGTAATCCACCGCCCGGTCGTTCTGGCCGGTCGCCCCCGTGGCGGCGTCGCGAACGCTCGAGTTGGACACCTTGGTCACTCGACCGAGGAACGTCGTGTCGGGGAAGGCGTCGATCGATACTTCGACCGAGTCGGCCAGGTGCAGGCGCACCACGTCGGTCTCGTCCACCTTCACCTTCGCCTGGATCACCGAGAGATCGGAGATCGTCATGAGCAGGCCGATGTCCTTGGAGAACGTGCTCGGCACCGCGACCTCGCCTTCCTCGACGGGCAGCCGCGTCACCCGGCCCGACATCGGGGCGACGAGCGTCGTCTTGCGGAGGTTGTCCCGCGCCGACTGGACGGCGGCCCGCGCCTGATCCACCTGGTGCTGCGCCGCGGTGAGGTTCGCGTCGGCGACTTCGAACGCCGTCTGCGCCTGCTCGAGCTGCTCCGGCGAGATGAGGTTCGGGTTCTGGTCCCGGAGCTCCTTGGTGCGCTTCAGGGCGCGCTCCGCCTGGTCCCGGTTCGCCTTGGCCTGGACGGCGGCCGCCTGCGACGAGGCGAGGGTGGCCTCGGCCTGTTGCAGGTTGGCCTGATACACGGTCGGGTCGATCTGCAGCAGGAATTGGCCCTTCGTCACGAGGTCGCCCTCGCGCACCGCGATCCGGGTGATCCGGCCCGTGATGTCGGCGCTGATGTCCACCTTCTTCTTGGGCTGGATCTTGCCGCTCGCAGTCACCGCGGCGACCAGGTCGCGGTGCCCGACTTTCTCGAATCGCACCGCGGCGCCGCGGTCGCGCCGCGCCCCGGCGCTGATCACCACCAGCCCTGCGATCACCACGGCGACCCCGGCCCCCACAAGCACCTTGCCCCGTTTCGACATGTTCGCTCCGATCCTCCGCTCACCGCTCACCGCTCACCGCCCACCGCTCACCGCCCACCGCTCACCGCCCACCGCTCACCTCAACGGCCGGCCCACCGCCGCCTCGAGGGCGGCCACCGCCTTGTGATAGTCGTACACGGCGCCGATGTAGTCGCTCTCCGCCCGCAGCGCCGCCACCTCGGCGTCGAGCAGCTCGAAGAAGGTCCCGGAGCCGACGCGGTAGCGCTCGGTGGCGAGCTGCAGCTGCTCGCGGCCCGCGACCCGATTCGTGTCCTGGATGGCCACGGTGCGGTACGCCGTGGCGAGGACGAGGTAGGCCTGGTTCACGTCGGTCTGTAGCTGGAGACCGCGCGCCCGGACCGATTCGGCGAGATCCTGCTGCTCCGCCTTCGCCTGTGACACTTGCAAGGGCTGCTGGAAGTTTCCCCACAGTGGAATGCTGATCGCCAGCCGCGCCTGGAACGGCTGGGGCGTGAAGCTGAACGGATACGCGCGGTTCTGGTCGCGGAGCGCCTGCTCCTGCTGCTGCAGGAAGGGCCCCGTGAGCGCGGCGCAGTTGATCGGCGTCTGCCCCGCGTTGAGCCAGGCGCTGTTCTCGTATTCGCACGTCGTCGAGTCGGCCGACGCGCCGGCACGGGCGCTCGCGATCAGCGGATCGAGATTCGTGTACCGCTGCGTGAACCCGGCCCAGGACGCCGACAACGACAGCGACGGCCCCCAAGTCGCCGAGGCCGCCTTCACCCCCCAGCCCGCGGCGCGCTCGCGCTGGCGCAGCGCCTTGAGCGCGGGATTCTGCTCCTCGGCCATCTTCAGCAGGTCGCCGAGCTGCCAGGCCGGCGTCTGCACCGCGAAGCTGTCGGTCAGCTGCACCGTCGCGACGTCCACCGGCGCCGACACGCCCATCTGCTGGAACAGGCGCAGCTTCTCCACCTGCACGGCGGTCTCGGCCTGCAGCAGGGCCACCTCCGCCTGGCCGCGGGCCACCTGCGCCTGGCGCACGTCGATCAACGACGCCCGGCCGACGTCGTAGCGCGCCTGCGCGAGCTTCAAGAACTCCACGTTGCGCTCGAGTTGTTTGCGCGCCACTGCGGCGTTGTCGCGCGCTTGGAGCACCGTAAGGTACTGTTGCGTGACCGCCGTAATCAGGTTTGTCTCGGCGCCCGCGATGTCGGCGTCCGCGGCCGCGAGCTGCGCATGCTTGAGTCCGGGCGCCGTTAGGGTCTGCCCGGAGAGCGTCCAGTCCAAGACGAAGGCATAGTTGGACGCCAGCGTGGACACGCTCTGCGAGAAGTTCGACGTCAGGAATCGCTGCTGGCCGGGACCGCTGTAGCCGATCCCGCCCGAGGCGGTGAGCGTCGGGAGCAGCAGGCTCGAGTAGGCCGTGCGGACCCCCCACGCGACCGGGCTGCGGTCGTGCAGCGCCTGCCGGTACGCGGGGTTGTGCTCCCGCGCCAGGGCGATCGCGTCGGCGAGCGAGAGGTTGGCGGGGACCGCTTGCTGGCTGAAGGAAAGGGCAGGGCAGACGGCGAGCCAGGCGGACAACAACAGACGCTTCATGGAGTTCCCTGGACCGGTCGTGAGGGCCTCACGTTGTACGCTCGGTGGCGGTCACGGGTTTCGGCCGTGATCCGGGGGGGGCGGGGGGGCGGGCGGCACACGTTGGGCGAGAATCTACCCCGCTCCCCGCCGCGAACGAAGGGGTCAGAGCGGCGGCAGCCGCTCGGCGGTGGCCCGGCGCGACGGGATCTCCACCTTGAAGAGCCGACCGTCCGGCGCCAACCACAGATGCACCAGTCCGTTCGCTCCGCCGGTCACGGTCACGTGCCGCAACGATTGGCGCGCACGGTTCAGGGTCGTGGCCTGGACGCCCCGGTCCTCGACCGCGAGCAACTCGCGGCGCCCCGAGCGCGGAAACACCGCGTTGACCTGGCGGGGCTCTGGCCGGGCCTGCCACGCCGCCGCCAGGTAGAGCGCGAGCACCGAGTCGTCGAGCACCACGAGGGGCGGGGTGCCGGGGTACTCGCGCACCCGCTCCGTTCGCCGCCCGAGGAGCCGCACGGTGAACCGGCCGCGCGCGAGCTGGCCGAGGATGCGCAACGGCTCGCGCGGGTCCGCCACGTTGTATTCGAGGCTCAGCGGCAGGGAGTCGGGGCCGATCTCGAGAATCGGATGGAGCACGATTGTGGGCCGGCCGCTCTCGAATCGCACCGTCGAGGCGAGCGTCCAACCGGTCTGCCCGGCACCCGCGCGGGGCGAGAGGCGAAACGCCTCGCGTGCGACCTCGACCGTGTCCTGGCGGATGACGAGCATGCCTTCGTCGCTCGCCGGTCCCGCCCGGAGCCCGAGCAGGGCGACGAGCGCCGTTCCCACTACCGTGGGCTCTCGTAAACGTCGCCACGCCGGCGCGGCCCGAACGAGCTGGAACGGCGCGAGGAGGGCGGTCACGCGAACGTCGGTACTCCGAGGACTCGCGTGCTGATGCGCTCGTAAATCATCTTATACAGCCGCTCGCCCTTCTCGCGGGTGGCGAGCGTGGGCCGGCCCACGGAGCCGGGGGACCGCTCCGGCAGCGATCCGTGAGCCCCCCGCCGGTAGCGGGTTCGCTGTCGGGCCGGTAGAACGAAGTCCTGGGCGAGGTCCATCCGAACGAGTTGCGGCGCGAGGTACAGCATCAGGGACGTGTCGAGCTCGCTGCCGTGCGCTGGCGCGTCGGCTTCCTCGAGGTGGCCCGTGAAATCGAGCGAGAAGACGTCAACGGTGAACGTGCGGGCCCGGCGGGTGCGCAGCGTGGAGAGGGCCTCCTGGTGCGGGTCGTGGCCATGGGCCGTGAGGATGATGAAGGTGTCCACCCCCGCCTCCTCCCACGAAGCGATGAGGTCGTTCATCCAGCGGTGCAGCGTCTTGCGGCGCACCGTGGCGTTGCCGGGGTATGTCCGCTTCGTGGCTGTGTTCACGCCGTACTCGATGGTCGGGGCGCGCAGGATGTCGAACGCGGCTGACAGATCGTCGGCGAGGCGCTCGACGATGACCGTGTCGCATCCGAGCGGGAGGTGGGGGCCGTGCTGCTCGCACGTGCCCACCGGGACGAGGAGGCGGGCATCGCGCTCCAGGGCGAACCGCACGGCGTCGGGGACGAGGGTCTTAAGGTGCAGCGGCCCGCTCATGTCGTGATCGCGGGCTGCGCCGCCGCCTTGGCCGGTGCCGAATGGTTGCACGGCAGCGGCGCGGGGTGGGCGTGGGCGGCAGGGGGCGCAGGGGTGGCGACGGCAGGCGTGTTCCTTGCCCGCAGACCTCGCGGCCTGGCCCCGGGGTTGGCCGCTCTGACCTGCCTACTGAGCGGCGTGGTGCTCGTGGCCGGCTTGCTCGAGGTGCGGCGGATCGAGTGTTGTTGGCCCGAGGTGCGCGCGGGCTGGATGCCGCGGGATTCGGCGGAACTGAAGACGGCGCTCGGGGCCGCAGTGGTAGAGGCGCGGCGGCTCGCCGAGCGCGGTGCGACGGCCGCACTGCTCCCGCGGGAAGCGGCGTTCGCGCGGCTGGCGGAGGCCGTGGCCGGCCGGGCGGGCGTGCCGGGAGTGGAGCGCGGCGTGGTAGTCCTGGCCGCCGACGGGGAGCCCGTCGCCTGGGCGGGCCGCCGCCGGTTCGTCCCCGCGCCGGACACCGCGCTGCTGCGCGCCGTCATCACTCCATTCTACGTGACGCTCGAGGCCCGGCGCCAGACGCCGGCGGGCGGCACGGCGGTGGGGTCGGTGTTGCTCGACGCGGCGCCGTCCGTGCCCGATCGTGACGGCGCCGTGAGCGCCCTGTTCGAGCGCGAGCACGGCGTGGCGCTGCGCTTCTACGACCGGCGCGTCGCTCCCGGCGGCGGAGATGTGTTCGACTACGACACGCTTTTCAGCGTGCAGCCCCTGCCCGCGTCGCAGGGCGAAGCCAGGCTCGCGGCCCTGCACGCGACGGCGTGGCGGGCCGCCGTCGTGCTCGCGGCCGCGCTCCTATTCCTCTTTATCGCTGCGCCGCCGGGCCGCGGGCGTTGGGTGGTGGTCCTGGTCGGCGCGTGGTCACTGACGCGCGCGCCGCTCGGGCCCTCGCTCCGGCTGGGCAGCCTCTTCTCGCCCGCGACGTTCTACCGGCCCCTGCTCAGCGAGCTGAGCGCGTCGGCCGGCTCGCTCACCGTGGTCGGCGTCGTGCTGCTGCTCGCGGCGAGCTTGCTGTGGCGCCGCGGCATCCGGCGGCGCTGGTGGAACGTCGCGTGCGCCGCCGTCCTCGTGCTCGCGGCCCCGTACCTCGTGCGCTACTTCGGCCGCGGCATCGCGCCCCCCGCGGGAGGCGTCAGCTTTGCGTTCTGGATGTCGTGGGAGGCGGCGGTGGCGACGGCCAGCATGGCGCTCATCCTCGGCGCGGCCGCATTGCTGCGCGGCCCGACGGAGCCCGCGCACGTCCCGTGGACCCTCCCCGCGGCGTGCGCGTGGGCCATCCTCGCCGCGCTCGCAGGGCTGTGGTTGTGGGACCCCTACGGCGCCTGGCCCGAATGGTACACGTTCGTGTGGCTCCCCGCCCTCGCCGGGGTGCTCGTGCCCGCGCGGCGGGGGTGGTCGGTGGTGGGTATCGCCACCGTAGCCGGAACGGCGGCGGCGCTCGTCACGTGGGGCGCGGCCGTCGAAGGCCGGCTGCGCCTCGGCGAGCAGGACGCGTTGCGCCTCGGCCGGCAAGGGGACGCGCCAGCGGTCGCCCTGCTCGAGCGACTGGGACGGGCCCTCCCGTCCGCGGTGCCGCGCAGGGCGGGCGACCTGTACGCATTCTGGGCCCCCTCCACGCTCGCGGCCGACGACTACCCGGCAAGCCTCGCGGTGTGGAGCCGTGCGGGGGAACCCGAGGCCGAGATCCGGCTCGCCAGCATGGACCTGTCCCCGCCGCTCCTCGCTGCGCTGGTCCGTTCCCCCAAGACGGCGCGCGGCCCACGGGTCGAGCGGCTGGAGCGCGTGCCGGGCGTGCACTACGTCCTGGTCGCACCATTCTCGTCGGGTGAGGTGCTCACGGTGGGTGTCGGGCCTCGCACGCGCGTCATCCCGGCGGACCGGGTGGCGCGTTTTCTTCAGGGCGACGCGGGCGTCCAGCCGCCGTACACCATCTCGCTGTCACCTCCGGCCCCCGCTCCGCCGAACGAGAGCGCACAGGTCATCTGGACGCGCACCGGCTGGTCGGTGCGCGGCGAGCGGCGCGTCGACCTGGCGGGAAGTATACGGCACGTCCACGTCCGCGTGGATCTGCAGGGGCCGGCGGCCCTGCTCGTGCGCGGGACGCTCGTGGTCGTGCTCGACATCGCGCTGCTCGCCGCCTGCTGGCTCGGAAGCCTGGTCGTCGCCGAGGGGTGGCGTCCGCGCCTGCCGTCCGTCCTTGCGGCGCTCCGCACCAGCTACCGGGTGCGGCTGACGGCGGCGCTGAGCGGGTTCTTCGTCGTGCCGGTCCTGTTGTTCGCCGTGTGGAGCTTCGCGCGCCTCCGGGACGAAGCCCGCCGAGCCGGCGATCTGTTGATCCGCCAAACGCTGCGGGACGCGGCAGCCACCGCGGTCGCCCCCGTCGCCGATCGGGCGAGAAGCGTGGAGCGGGCGACCGCCGAGCTCGGGAATCGGCTCGGCGCGGACCTGTGGCTGTACAAGGACGGCGTGCTCGCCGCCACAAGCACGCCGGTCCTGGACGAGCTCG
>QHVD01000566.1:0-1442 GCA_003222235.1 Gemmatimonadota bacterium
GTGTAGGGCGCCAGAGCCGACCAGATCGCGAAGTGCGCTCCCGGTCGTGCCGTCATGGACACGACCACCGTGTGCGACGAAATGAGGAGCACGGGTAGGACGATGGGCAGGAGTGAGGGAACGAGACCGGGAAATAGCTGCGTCGCAGCCGGCTCGGCGGCGGAGGCTGACGGCACTACGGGCATGCGGCGGTCCACCCATCCGGCGAACAGCAGCCCGACCCCCGCCGCGGGCAGCGCCACGGCCAGGCCGACCAGGACCATGGTTCCCAAGTCCACGCCCAGCGTGCCGGCGACCGCCAGCGGTCCGGGGGTGGGCGGGACCAGAGTGTGCGTCGCCCCAGCGCCCGCCGCAATCGCCAGGAGGTACTTGAGATAGTAGCGGTTGGTGCGAGTGTACCCCGAGCGGGCCAGGGGGACCAGCAGATAGAAGACCGTGTCGAAAAACACGGGGATCGACAGTACGTAGCCCGTGGCGCACAGGGCCGTCGCGCTTCGCTTCTCGCCCAGAAGGGCGATGAACGCCCTGACGATCCGGTCCGCCGCCCCGCTGTCCATCATCGCTTTACCGGTGATCGCCGCCAGCGCGATGACGATCCCGATGGTGCCCGCCGTGCGGCCGAAGCCCTCGGCCACGCGCGCGATCTTCACCGCGGGCGCGCCGGGGGCGAGCAAGCTGACCACGATCGCGGCGGCGATCAGCGCCAGGAACGCGTTCAGGCGGAGCAGGAGGATCGCCCCGAGGATCGTTGCCATCCCAACGAGCAGGATCAGCGCAGGAGGCATGGGCGCTCGCGGCGTCGGTTGAACAGCTTGCCTCGGCTCAGCCGCCTGACAATGTATTGGGGGAAACCGATGTCGCCACGTACCCGAGGGGGCACGGCGAGGTAGTTGCCTGCAAGTCCTTTGATCAGGCCGGGCTCACGGCGCGAATCCGACCGAGCGCCATAGCGGCGCGGGGAGAAACATCCTGCCCCCCGTCACCACGGCGTGCACGCGGCGCACTTCGCTGATGTTGGTGAGGGGATCTCCGTCCAGGAGCACGAGATCGGCGCGTTTGCCGGGTTCGACGGTCCCCGACTCCCCATCGAGCGCCATGGCGTGCGCGGGCACGACGGTCGCAGCCTGAATGGCCTGCAACGGCGTGAACCCACCCCGGACCTCGAGCTCCAACTCGCGCGCGATGCTGTGACCGGGCACCACCAGGTCGGTGCCCGCCACAATGGGAACGCCCGCCGCACGCAGGGCGTTCACGATCGGCAGGGCGCGCGCCAGCCCGGCCATCCGGCGCGTCGCGACATCGCCGGGGGAGCCGCTGGCGTTGAGGACCTCAGCAAGCTCCGGAGGTGCCTTGGCCGCTCCCGGCTCGTAGGCGGCGAGCAACGAGTCCTTGGGGTGCGCGTTCTCCTCGCTGCGCGCCAGCGTCGGATCCAGCACCGTGTG
>QHVD01000566.1:1502-2829 GCA_003222235.1 Gemmatimonadota bacterium
GGGCTGAGGCGGTGGGGTCATGACCGCCAACACGAACCCGACGTGATTGATCTGATCGGCCCCGGCCTCGACGAACTGGAAGGCGTTCATCCCGGTCGGCACGTGCCCCGTCACCGTCATGCCGAGGCGGTGCGCCTCGGCGGCGATCACGCTCACCAACGGCGGAGGCACGGACTGGTAGACCTTGATCTGCTCGCATCCCGCGTCGTGATAGCGACGCACCATCGCGCGCGCCTCGTCCGGCGTCCCGGCGAGCTGCACGCCGAGGCCGTCGGGGGCGCCATCGATGAGACCGGCCAACAGCATTCGGGGCCCGAGCGCGCGCCCGCTCCGAATCGCGTCCCGCAAGCCCACCGCCAGCTCGAGCTCGTTCCCGACGTCTCGCGCCGTGGTGACCCCGGCTGCCAGCTGCGCCACGGGCCACTCGACCTGCTCGAAATGCACGTGCATGTCCCACAGGCCGGGAATCATCGTCTCCCCGCGAGCGTCGATGACCGCCGTCCCCTTCGGGATGTGCACCGAGCCGCGCGGGCCGACCGCCGCGATCCGTCCGGCGCGTACCACCACAACGGCGTCGTCGACGGGGGGCGCGCCGGTGCCGTCGATCAACCGCGCGCCGACGATCGCGTAGTCGCCCTGGCGGACCGGCGGAGTCCGGCGGGCGATGGCTTGGAGTTCCTCGAGACCATCGCGCACCGCCGCGCGAACGAAGGTCGCGAGCTGGCTCTCGAACCCGCCCCGCACGGCTTCGAATCGGTCCAGTTCGGCATCCCCGTTGACCACAGCGAGGATCCGCCCGTCGCTTGTGGCCCACATCGACTGTCGACCCCACAGCAGACCGCTGACCGAGTATCGGCGGGCCACCACCGGGCCCGCGGCCAGAGTCAGCGTGTCGCTGCCGCGCAGCTCGAACGAGGCGGCGCCGGCCGGCGCCAGAGGCACCGCGGCCGGCCGTCCCCGCGCCAGCCAAAAGCGAAGCAGGGCCTCCTCGAGCGCCACCGGTGGGTAGTGGTGGATGGGGAACACCTCACCCGACGCCGGCTCGGTTCGCGTGCCGCCACGATCCCGCACCGTGGCGCGCGCGGCATTGAGCTCCACGCTGAGATCGACGTCCGTCAGCGTGGACGTCTGCCCCAGCGACCGCAGGCGCAGCGGCCTCCCATTGTCGGTGGTTTCGAGCGTCGTCTCGAGGCGGACGTCGCTGCCGAGATACCGGAACGCCCACCGCGTCGTGAGCGTCCGGCCTCCTGCCGCTCGAGACCACACATAGGTCTCAGCGCCGACCTCATGCTGGAGCTTGTAGATAGTGAAGCAGCCACTGTCCGCG
>QHVD01000567.1:0-360 GCA_003222235.1 Gemmatimonadota bacterium
CCGCCAGGTCAGCGTGCCGAGGTAATCCAGCGTCCACGCCTGGAAGTCCCGGAAACCCAGGTCACGCTCGGCAACGTCATTCACATAGATGTAGAAGCTCCCGAATGGGTAGAACCGCTCCCGCCGCTCGTTCACCTGATCGAGTCCCACGCTGAAGCGGTGGCCGAACGCCTGAGTCGGCCGGTAGTTGATCGTGAGGCCGCCGGTGTAGCGATTCGCGGTCTGCTTGCTCTCGATCTTCCGGATGTCGGAGACCGCCACCCACGGCTCGCCGAACGGCCGCTCGTCCGTCGCCTGCAGGGGATTCCCGATGAGAGCGTTCCCCAGGAGCGCCGTCCAGTTGTTCCCGGATTGCAGCAG
>QHVD01000567.1:627-2486 GCA_003222235.1 Gemmatimonadota bacterium
GAGCCGGTTGAAGCCGCTCGTGTACGACAGCGACCAGCTCGGGGCACTGTTGTCCCGCCCCGCTTCGTGAAGACCTGAATCACACCGTTGCTGGCGTCGGTCCCATATAGCGTCGCCCCGGCGGCGCCTTTCACGACTTCGATGCGCTCGATATCGTCCGGGTTGAGGTCGGACAGGCGGTCCGCGCCGGAGCCCCCGTTGAAGAAACAGCATGCCCCCCGGCCTTCATTGACTGCCAGGACCGGCGCATCGTCGAAGGTGTAATTGTCGATGCGCACGCCGTCGATGTAGATCACCGGGCGCTTACTCAAAGTGAAGCTCGACGCCCCGCGGATCCTGAGGTCTTTCGCGGCCCCGGGCCCGCCGCCCATGCCGATCGACCGGACCCCCGGAATGCGGGCCTGGAGCACCGAACCGAAGTCCTGCGCGGGCACGATCTCCCGAACCCTGTCGACGTCCACGGTACCCAGCGTGCTGCCGAGCTTGCGCTTCTCAACCGCGCCACCGGTCCCCGTCACCACGACCTCGTCGAGGGTGACCGGGCTCAGGGTGAGGGCGAAGGACACTGCGGCGATCCCACCGTCCGTCACGGTGACCTGTTGGGTCGCGCTGCGGTAGCCGATGACCAAAGCCCGGACCACTTGAGTGCCGGCGGGCACGCCCGCCAGCGTCACCTGACCGCGTCCATCGGTCAGGCCGGAAACCCTTGTCTCCGCCACCTGCACCTGCACCCCGTTGAGCGCGTGCTGCGTAGTGCGGTCGGTGACGGTCACGACGATTGTGCCACCGGTCTGCGACCACGCCGGCGTTGCCAACGCCGCCACGCACGTGACGGCGCCCAGCAGGCGCCTCACACGGGTATTCGGCATACCCCACCTCCGGGTCTTGCTGGGGACCAGCGAAGAAGAATCGAGGAACGGACGTCTGCAGACGTCACGGGAGCCGGGAAGTTGAGAGGACCGGACTGACGGCCGGACTGTGGTATGCGGCCTCGTATACCACGCGTTCGTCCAGTGCGCAAGGGGGCCCGCATTCGGGTCGGGAGGCCGTGGGCGCGCCTCGCTCGGCCCACGTGGGCGGCATTCCCTGCTACAGCGAATGGAGAAACGCCGCCAGGTACTCTCGCACGGCGGGGTCGAGGCGGATGAACGCCCGCCGTGCAGCGGCGGCTTCCCCACCGTGCAGCAGGACGGCCGCCCAGACCGAGGCGGCGCGGCCGTCATGCAGCAGGCCGGTACGGTAGCGAAGCCCCACCAGCGATGCCGTTCGGTACTCGGACGGCGTCGCCCCCGCCCCGCAGACGCCGGCGAGCTCGGGCCCCAGGTCGTGCAGCAGCAGATCCGAGTACACGCGGAACCACTTGCGATCGAACGCGGGATTCCGGTCCCGCCCCGTGCGCATCGCGGGAACGTGGCACGCGGCACAGCCAGCCGCGTGGAACGCGCGCTCGCCGCGCTGCAGCGTATCGCGGGCCGCCGCCGACGCAGGCTGCAGTGGAGCGAGCGGCGCCAGCAGCCGTACGTAATCGACGAGGAGATCGAGACCCGCTGCGTCGATCTCGGGGTCCAGCGCCGGATCGGCCTCCGCGGGCACGGGCACCCCGTTCACACGCTCTTCGGCGGGGTGATCGGGTGTCGTGATGCCCAACTCGAACCGCAGCGCGCCGTCGATGAACTCTCGGAGGGTCGCGAACTCCGCCTTGCGGCCGAACCGGCCAAACCGCCCATCGGGCGCGCGGCCCGCTCGACCCGAGATGCCGTCGCCGTCGCGATCGTCCGGGTCGGCGAGGGCGAGGATGGTAGCCTCGGGAACCGCCTCGACCATGCCTACTCCGAACAGCGCGGGTGGGGTAACCCGCG
>QHVD01000248.1 GCA_003222235.1 Gemmatimonadota bacterium
CGACCAGGGCACGCGCCGTCACGGACGCCGGGCCCGCCGCGTCGGCCGCCCCGAGATGAAGCACGAGGAGGGCTCTCAGACCCGCCGCCGCGGCCGCGGTGTGGAGCTTTCCGGTCCTCACGGACGTGCCTCGTACTGCAGCAACAAGCGTGGCTGGAGCGCGCTCGAGCCGAGGCACCACCACGCCCCGAGAACGCGAAGGCAGCGTAGGTACCCGCATTCGGGCAGGCTCAACGTGATCGCGGTTCTCATGGCGCCATGCCACTTGCACGCCGCATGCCACCCGTCTCCATCGGGCTTCCGGATAACGCCCGGGTGGCCGATGCGGACGTTCGAGCAGAACTGCATGGAAACCGACAATTACCCCGAGTGGCACGGCGCGTCGGGAGATGCGCTGCAGACCTCTGCCTTACCACTTGGCTACGGCGCCGCGGAGTGAGACCCCCTACCGCACCGTTACTTCACCGCAGCGGGCACGCCCGCGGGGGCAGTCCCAGGCAGAGCTGCAGGCGGCCGGATCGCGAATGCCGCCACGGCTGCAAGCAGCGCGAGGGTCGCGCTGCCGTAAAACGCGGCTGACCAAGTCCCGAAGCGCTCGTACAGCATCGCCGACAGCCCGCCGCCGATGATCGACGCGACCCCTTTGGCCGAATACATGACGCCGTAGTTGGACGTCGCGTGGCGCGTGCCGTAGTAGTCGCCCACGATCGAGGGAAAGAGCGAGAATACCTCACCCCATGTGAAGTACGAGAACACCAGCGTGAGTGCGAACCACGCGTCCGACAGTTTGCCGAGCGCGAGCACCATCAGCAAACTGCCCGATTGGAGCGCGAACGCCACGCCCATGGTCAGCGCGCGGCCGAATCGATCGGAGACCCAACCCCAGAAGATCCGGCTGCCGCCGTTCGCCAGCGGGCTGAGCGACGCCGCCAGCGTCAGCGTGGCGACCCCGATTCCCCACGAGTGCGCCATCGGACCCGCCTGCGCCGTGACCAGCAGGCCCCCCGTGGCCATCATCACCATCATCGCGTACAGCGCGTAGAACTGAGGCGTTCGGAGCATCTCACCGGTAGTGAACTGCCGGGGAGTGGAGACGGGAGCCGCTGCGCTCTTGGCCACCGGGCTCCCGACCGGGGCGCCCGCCGGATGCCGCAGAAACTGCGCGACGATGAGGATCAGAAGACCCTGGACGGCGCCGCTCCAGGCAAACGCCGTGTGGTACCCGTGCGAGTGGAGGATCGACGCGAGGAAGGGCAGCGTCACGGCCGTGCCGCCGCCGAACCCGGCCGCCATGATCCCCGACGCGAGGCCACGACGCTCGGTGAACCACTTCAACGCCAGCCCGATGGAGCCGCCGTACACGAGCGCCGCGCCCACGCCGGCCGTGGCGTACAACGCGTAGAACGTCGGCAGCGTGGTGGCGACGCCGAGACAGCCCCACCCGATGCCGCACAGCAGGCCAGCGACGCTGATGAACCACCGCGGGCCCAGCCTGTCGATCAGCCAGCCCTGGCAGGGCTGCACCCACGTCTGGAACAGGATGAACAGCGTGAACGCCCACTGAATGTCGGACAGGTTCCACCCGGTGCTTTGCTGGATCGGCTTGACGAACAGCGTCCAGGCGTACTGGAAGTTCGCGATCATGATCATGCCGACCAGCGCGGCGCCCAGCTGGAACCAGCGGTTGTGGATGTTCATCGCACCGCCTCCTCGGTGTGCGGATGGGCGCGTTGCGTGCGGTGCTCGTCAAGCAGCTTCGCGCACGCGTATATGGCGCGCGTGGCGGGCATCGCGACCTCGAGCCGCTCGCCGAGCTCGACCACCGCTCCGACAATCGCCTCGAGCTCCATCGGCCGACCCGCTTCCAAATCCTGGAGCATCGAGGTCTTGTGCGCCCCGACCCTGGCCGCGCCGGCCATCCGCCGATCGATCGAGATGGGCAGCTCGATGCCCAGCTTCCCCGCCACCGCCGCGGTTTCGCCCATCACCTCGCGGGCCAGGCGCGCGACGTCGGGGTGGCGCGCCATCTCTTCGAGCGTGCCGCCGGTCAGCGCGCTGATCGGGTTGAAGGCGATGTTGCCGAGGAGCTTGACCCAGATCTCGTCCCGAATCCGCGTGGTGATCGGACAGTGGAACCCCGCCGCGGTGAGCGCCTCCGCGATCCGCCGGCTGCGCTCCGACCGCGTGCCGTCCGGCTCGCCGACACTCAAGCGGTTTCCTTCCGTGTGATGGATCACCCCCGGCTCTGCGATGTCGGTCGAAAAATAGGCGAGCGATCCCACGACGCGCCGCGGTTCGATCGACGCCGCGATGACGCCGCCGGGATCGACGCGCTCGAGCCGCAGACCGTCCAGCGCGCCGCCGATTCCCTGGAAGTACCACCACGGAATGCCGTTCTGCGTGGGCACGACGACGGTGTCCGCACCGAGCAGCGGACCGAGCGACGGCGCGATGGCCGGCAGACTGTGCGCCTTGACGCCGAGGATGACGACGTCCGCCGGGCCGACCGTGTGCAGATCGTCGGTCACCTCCGGCCTGACGTCAAAATCCCCTTCGGGGCTGAGGACGCGAAGGCCCCGCTCGCGCATGGCCTGCAGGTGCGGACCGCGCGCGAACAACACGACGTCGGCACCGGCGCGCGCCAGCCGCGCGCCGATGTACCCGCCGATCGCGCCGGCGCCCGCGATGACGATCTTCACGACGGCTGCTGCGAGTACAGGCGGGACACGGCGCCTCGCTGAATCTTGCCGGTCGCCGTCCGAGGAATCGCCTCGGCGATGTGAATTCGCTTCGGCCGCTTGTAGTCGGCGAGTCGCTCCCGGCAGAACGCGAGCAGATCCGCCTCCGTGACGGCGGCTCGCACGACCACGACCGCCTCTACTTCCTCGCCCCAAGTCGGATGCGGGACGCCGAAGGCCACCGCCTCGGCGACCGACGGGTGCGCGAGCAGAACCTCGTCGATCTCGCGGGGCGAAATCTTCTCGCCGCCGCGGTTGATCAACTCCTTCAAGCGCCCGACCAACGTCAGGTAGCCGTCGGCGTCGAGAAATCCCTGGTCCCCCGTCCTGAACCAGCCGTTGGTGAACGCCGCCGCATTCGCCTCCGGATTGTTTTCGTATCCGGCGGTCACGTTCGGGCCCTGGATGACGACCTCGCCGCGCTCACCCGGCGCGAGGTGCCTGCCGCTTGCATCCATGATCCCGATGCGCACCTCGGTTCCACGCCCGACCGACCCCGGTTTGCGTTGCGCCGGCGGCAACGGATTGGAAGCCATCTGATGCGCCGCCTCGGTCATGCCATAGGCTTCCAGCACCGGCGCGCCGAACGCCGCTTCGAGCTGGTGCATCACCTGCGGCGCCAGCGGCGCGCTGCACGAGCGGATGAAGCGCAGCCGCTCGGCGCCTGACGGCCGGCCAGCGCCGGCGGCGGCACGCGCGAGCAACAACTGATGCAGCGTCGGCACCGCGGAATACCACGTCGCGCCGTGCTCGTGCGCGACACGCCAGAACGAGAGGGGATTGAACCTTTCCGGCACCACCACCACGCCCCCCGTCGACAGGGTCGCCAGTGTGGACGCCACGAGCCCATGAACATGAAACAGGGGCATCGCGCAGAGCGACACGTCGTCCGGTCCGAGGGCGTAGCTGCGAGCGACGTTCCCGGCGGAAATCGACAGGTTCGCATGCGCCAGCGGCACTCGCTTCGGTCGGCCCGTGCTGCCACTCGTGTGCAGCACCAGCGCCACATCGTCCGCCGACGGCGCGACAAAGGCCTTCCGTCCCGGCCCATCGGCGATCGTCACGTCGCCCGACGCCGCGACCGCGATCGTGAGGACGCGAACCCGATCACCGGCCGCGCGGCGCGCCGCTTCCGCACCGTCCGCGGGAACGACCAGCACGCGAGCGTTGGTGTCCTCGAGGTAAAACCGGAATTCGTCCTCTTTGTACGCCGGATTGAGGGGCGCGGCGCTCCCCGCGGCCGAGGCGGCGAGAAACGACACGATCATCGGCAGGCCGTTCGGCAACGCGATCGCGATGCGGTCGCCTCGCCGGATTCCGACCGCGGCGAACGTCTCGGCGAGAGCCTGCACCTGGCTGCGGAGCGCGCCGTAAGTGACCCGACGATTCTGTTCGGGTAGGATGACGGCGGTCCGTTCGGCACGGACCGGCTCCAGGAGGTCGAGCAGCGTCATCGGGCGGTGGGCTGCCATGCGTCTCACCTCTCCTCGTGGCAAGATTCGAGGTGGCAAGATTCGAGCCGCAACCGGGCAAGTTGTGGTGCCGCTCGGACAAGCGCCAGTAGCTCAGCCCGAGAGAGCGTCGGCTGAAATATCAGCGTCAAGTGCTTGAGCCCCGCGCTCGCTTCCGCGACCTTTCCCGAACCGATGGCCACACGCACGCTCACGCCGACCGCCGCGCTCCTCGACCGCTGGCGCCGGGACACCCCGGGCTGCAGCGACCGCATTCACCTGAACAACGCCGGCGCCGCCCTAATGCCGCGGCCCGTGCTCGACGCGCTCCTGCGCCACCTGGAGCGGGAGGCCGCGATCGGGGGATACGAGGCCGCGGACGAGGCGGCGGCCCGGGTGTGCGAAACGTACGAACTGGTGGCCCGGCTCGTGGGCACTGCGGCCCGCAACATCGCGCTGGTGGAGAACGCCACGGTGGGGTTCGCGCAGGCGCTGTCCGCGCTCGACTTCCGTGCGGGAGACCGGATCGTCACCACGCGTGCGGACTATCCTTCGAACCAGCTGATGTATCTCTCGCTGGCCCGCCGCGCGGGTGTCGAGACGGTGCGCGCAGAGGACCTCCCCACCGGGGGCGTGGACCCGGAGAGCGTGCGCCGGCTGGCGCGCCACCCCCGCACGCGGCTCGTCGCCGTCAGCTGGGTGCCGACCAACTCCGGACTGGTGCAGGACGCCCGGGCTGTCGGCGAGGTGTGCGCCGAACTCGGAGTGCCCTATCTGCTCGACGCCTGCCAGAGCGTCGGACAGATGGCGGTGGACGTGAACGAGCTGCGCTGCGACTACCTCGCCGCCACGGGGCGGAAATTTCTGAGGGGCCCGCGCGGCATCGGGTTCCTCTACGCATCCGACCGCACGCTGGAACGCGGCGCCTTCCCGCTCTTCGTGGACATGCGCGGCGCGGAGTGGACGGATCCCGACGCGTTCCGGCTGGCGGACGGCGCCCGCCGCTTCGAGAACTGGGAGTTCGCCTACGCGCTCGTGCTCGCCCTGGGCGAGGCGGCGCGCTACGCACTCGCGGTGGGGAGCGCGGGGGGCGAGCGCGCGGGGGCGCTGTCCGCGGACCTACGCCAACGCCTGGCGGCGCTCCCCGGCGTGCGCGTGCTGGACCGCGGGCGGGAGCTTTGTGCCATCGTCACGATCGACGTCCGCGGGTACGACGCCGCCGACTTGAAGCTGCGCCTCCGCGAGCGGGGCGTGAACACGAGCTCGTCGGACCGCGACGACGGGGTGCTGGACATGGACGAGAAGCGCGCGACCACCGTGCTTCGCTTCTCACCCCATTACTACAACACGGAGGACGAGATCGCCGCCGCCGTGCAGACGCTCGCCGAGCTCATCCGGCCATGAGCATCCCCCGCCGCGGCGTCCTGTCTTGACGGGCCAGCCTGCGGCTCGGGCGGTTCGTGATCCTCCCGTGAGTGTTGAAGCCGGCCTCCGTCGCAGTGCCTCATCTCTCGAGCTTCAGACCACGCGGCCCCACGTACTCGGATTGAGGACGGATGAGATGGTCCTCGGCGTGTTGCTCGATGACGTGCGCGCACCAGCCCGCGACCCGCCCGCAGGCGAACAGCGCGACGAAGGAGCGGGGCTTGAGGCCCAGGGACTGGAGCACGAGCGCCGTGTAGAACTCCACGTTGGTCCGCAGGTTGCGACCTGGCTTCACCTCGTCCAAGACCTTCAGCACCGTCTGCTCGACCGCCCGCGCCAGATCGAACAGCTTGCGGTCCTCGAGGTGTGCCGCGCCCATCTCGTCCACCACCGCGCTGAGCACGTCGGCGCGCGGGTCGCGGACCTTGTAGACGCGGTGACCGAACCCCATGATGCGCCGTCCGGCCGCGAGCTCGTTCCGCACCCAGGCCTCGGCCCGGTCGGCGGACCCGATCTCCACCAGCATGTCGAGCACGGGGCCGGGCGCACCGCCGTGGAGCGGGCCCTTGAGGGCGCCGATCGAGCCGGTGACCGCACTCACCATGTCCGAGCGCGTGCTCGCGATCACGCGGCCCGCGAACGTCGATGCGTTCATGCCGTGGTCGATCACCGTCACCCAGTAGGTGTCGAGCGCCCGGGCCGCGATCGGATCGGGTTCCTTGCCGTGCACCATGTAGAGGAAGTTCGCGGCGCGGGCCAGATCGGCGCGCGGCGCGATCGGCTCCTTGCCCTCGCTGATGCGCGCATGGGCTGCGACCACGGTCGGGAAGCGCGCCGTCAGCAGCTTGGCCGCGTCGAGGTCGGCGGCCGGCGAGATGGCGTCGGGGTCGGCCAGGTCGAGTGACAGGGTGGCGCACGCCATGCGAAGCGCGTCGACGGGAGGCGCCTTGGCCGCCGCCCGCACCACGCGCATGGTCTGCTCCGGTATCGCGCGGAGCGCGGCCATCTCGCGGCGCAGGCCCCCGAGCTCGTCCGGGCCGGGCAGGGCGCCGCGCCAGA
>QHVD01000001.1:0-3238 GCA_003222235.1 Gemmatimonadota bacterium
AAGTTCACCGCCCCGGTCTACATCGGTGACACGATCACGGCCGACGCCGAGGTCCTGAGCGTGCACGAGACGAAGCCAGTGTGCCAACTGCGAATCAGGGTGACGCGCCAAACGGGCGAAACCGTGCTGGAAGGCGAGGCGTGGTGCTACACGTTTGCTGCCGGCTGACTAGCGCTTCAGCGTCACCACGATCGCCGCCTGTCCGTCGGTGGGCCCATAACGGCTCGCGGTCTCGTTCGCGCTGAGCATTTGCAGCTCGAGGACACGCGCTGCCGGAATGGTCTTCAGGTAGTCGACCTCCCCCACGTTGACATCGTTCAGGTAGACCCGAACCGGCGTGGCCCGGATCGGATCGCCGGTCCGGCCCGGAAGCCGACTGACCTCGTGCAGCTGCAGCCACCGGGGCCGCAGCGTTTCTACCGCGTCGTACGCGGTGTTGATATTCGCGCTCGACCGCTCGATTTCTTCCGCCGTGATGAGCCTGCTGGACCGGTGTTGCGCCTGCAGCGGCATGCCTGCCGCGATGGTGACGACCGCCAGCGTGAGCAGCGTTGGTATGACCGAGCGCATGTGGCCTCCGGCCGTTTCGACAAACTTACACGCCGTCGAGCGTCTCCGCCGGAGCGCCTAGTGCTACCGGTACCCGGCCGCCTGGAGCGAGAACAACTCGGCGTACAGCCCGCCTCTCGCCACCAGCTCCTCGTGCGTCCCCTGGTCGACGAGCTCCCCGCCCTGCAGCACCAGTATGCGCTCCGCCATCCGCACGGTCGAGAAGCGGTGCGAGATGAGCACGGCCATCCGCCCCTTCGTGAGCTCGGCGAACCGCAGGAACACCTCGTACTCGGCGCGGGCGTCGAGCGACGCCGTGGGCTCGTCCAGGATCAGCACCTGGGCGTCACGCATGTACGCGCGCGCCAGCGCCACCTTCTGCCACTCCCCGCCCGACAGGTCCACGCCGCCCTCGAACCGCCGGCCGAGCATCTGGTCGTAGCCCTTCTCAAGCCGGGCGGCCACCGAGTCGGCGAGGCTACGGCGTGCCGCCTCGCGCACGCGGGGATCGTCGCCCAGCGCCTCGACCTGGCTCACCCCGATGTTCTCCCGCATGATGAAGTCGTAGCGCACGAAATCCTGGAAGATGACGCCGATGTTGCGCCGCAGGCTCTGCAAGTCGTAGTCGCGCAGGTCCACGCCGTCGAGCAGGATGCGCCCCTCGTCCGGGTCGTAGAGCCGGGCGAGCAGCTTCACGAGCGTCGTCTTCCCCGCGCCGTTCTCCCCAACGAGCGCGATGCGCTCGCCCGGCTCGAACCGGAAGGCCAGGTGCCGCACCGCCCAAGTTCCCGACCCGGGGTAGCGGAACCCGACGTCCTGGAACTCGAACCCCCTAGGGATCGGGACGGGCACGAGGCGCGCCCCGGGCTTGGACACGACCCGCGGCTGCACGTCGAAGAAGCTGAACAGGTCCGAGAGGTACAGGCTTTGCTCGAAGACCTGCGACACCGACAGCAGGATCCGCTGGATCAGGTCGCGGCTCTGGCGGAACGAGCCCGCCAGGAACGTCAGCGCGCCGACGGTGAACCGGCCGAGCACCGTCAGATAAATCGTGACGGCGTACGCGCCGTAGTAACCCAGCGTGCCGATCGTGACGAACACGGTGGAGACGACGTTACGCCTGATGGCGAGCCGCTTGTTCTCCTCGTAGAACTCATCCGACAGCGCGGCGTAGCGGCCCACGAGGAAGTCCGACAGGCTGAAAAGCTTGACCTCCTTGGCCATCTCGTCCGACGCGCCGGCGTAGCGCAGGTAATCGAGCAACCGTCGCTCGGGCGTCCACTGGAACAGGAGGGAATAACCGAGCGCCGCGAAGTGCGTCTCGCCGAGAAACGACGGCAGCACCGCCACGACGAGGAGGAGCAGCAGCCACGGGAGCTGGACGAGCAGCACGCCCGCGAGGGAGGCGAGCGTGACGAGGTCTTGAGCGGTCGACAAGAGCAGCGCGATCAGCCCCAGCCGCCCCACCGTCTGGCGGCGCGCGCGCTCCAGATGATCGTACGTCTCGGAGTCCTCGTACTGCGCCAGGTCGAGCGTCGCCGCGTGCTGCATCAGCCGCACGCTGATCCGGTTCGAGAACAGGTCTCCGAGCAGGCTCTCGAGCAGCGACGACAGCCGGGCGAGCCCCTCTCCCGCCACAGCGATGCCGAGCTCCAGTACGACCAGCCTGCCCAGATACCACCAGTCCATCGACTGGCCTGCCGCCTGCGCCCGCACGCCGGCGATGACCCCGTCGATGATCAGCTTCCCGATCCACAGCACCGCGAGCGGCACGAACGACCGCACCGCGCGCAACGCCAGGATGGCGACGGTGTATCCCCGGTGGGTCTCGTAGACCAGCTTCAGGAGTGGTGGGACGTACTTCAGGGCCTGGAGCCGCTCGCTCCAGGTCGGGGGCTTTCCGTCGCCACCCGAAACGAGACTCCTGGGGCGTGGAAACAGCCCGTGCGAGATGAAACGCGGGGTGCCCGTCACATCTTTAACGCCGCCATGGAGCCGTGCGTCAATATAACCGCATGAAAGACCGGGTCCTCAGGTGCTTGCTGGGATTGAGCGGAGCAGCGTTTGTCGTAGGGGCGCCGCATGCTGCGCCCCTACACTTCGTGCTTGGTGCGCCGCCACAACTCCGCGCGCGCGCCTCTGCACCAGCCGCGGACACCGAGCGAGCCGTCATATCCGCCCTCACTCCTCGTGACTCCGCCCTGCACGCCCTGAACCGCCTCGCCTACGGCCCCCGGCCGGGGGACATCGAACGCGTCGCCGCTCTCGGCGTGATGAAATGGATCGACCGGCAACTCAAACCCGACAAGATCGACGACGGCCTCCTCGCCGCCCGCGAGCACCAGTTCACGCTCCTCGACTACGACCGCGGGAAGTTGGCGCGGCTGTACGTGGAGATGCAGCGCGAGCGCCGTGACCGCAAGCGCGACGCCAGAGCGGCGATGGACAGCACCGTGCGCGAGCAGAGAGGGCGGCGCATGGCCAGCGAGTTCCAGGAATTGGCCGTGGTGCGCGCCGCCCTGTCCGAGCGCCAGCTGTACGAAGTGATGGTGGACTTCTGGACCAACCACTTCAACGTGTTCTTCGGCAAGGGCGCGGACCGGTTCCTGATGCCGGACTACGTCGAGCGCACGATCCGGCCGCACGTGCTGGGGAGGTTCGAGGACCTGCTGATCGCGACGGCCAAGAG
>QHVD01000001.1:3272-26366 GCA_003222235.1 Gemmatimonadota bacterium
TGGAGCCTTCACCCCCGTTCCCCCTCTCCGCATTGCGGAGAGGGGTCAGGGGGTGAGGCGGCGGGTGCCCACCGGCATCAACGAGAACTACGCCCGCGAGCTGCTCGAGCTCCACACGCTCGGCGTGGACGGCGGCTACACCCAAGAGGACGTGATCAACGTCGCCCGGATCTTCACGGGCTGGAGCATCGAGCCACCGCGCCAGGGCGGCGACTTCCAGTTCCACGATTGGGCGCACGACGAGGGAGAGAAGGAGGTGTTGGGTGTCACGTTTCCGGCTGGCCACGGAATGGATGAAGGCGCGCGGCTGCTCAAGATGCTCGCCAACCACCCCGCGACCATGCACCACGTGAGCCGGAAGCTGTGCCAGCGGTTCGTCAACGACGAGCCCCCCGACGGCTGCGTGGACGACGCCGTGGCCGCGTGGCGGCGGTCCGGCGGCGACTTGAGAGAGGTGTTGCATGCCATCTTCCACGGGCCGGATTTCTGGGCGCCCCTGAACACGCGCGCCAAGGTGAAGACGCCGCTCGAGTTCGTCGTGAGCGCGCTACGGGCCGTCGGCGCGGATCCCGACACGACGCCCCGCCTCGCCCAGGTCGTCGCCCGGCTCGGCGAGCCGCTCTATCTCCATGTCGCCCCGGACGGGTATCCCGAGCGCGAGGATGCCTGGGTGAACAGCGGCGCGCTGCTCGACCGGATGAATGCGGGGGTCGCGCTGGCCGCTGGGACACTTCCCGGCGTGACGGTGAGCCTCGACAGCCTCATCCCCGCGACCGGAGACGCCGAGCAGCTGATCCTGCAGGTGAACGACAAGATCCTCGACGGGACGATGACCGAAAACACCAAGGACGTCATCAGACGCCAGACGTCGGACATCGGCGATCCGGTGGCGGCGCGGGCGCTCGCCGTCGGCCTCGCGATCGGCGGGCCGGAGTTTCAGAGGCAGTGACGGTAGAGGACGGTAGAAGACGGTAGAGGTCTGGAGGAACGAACGATGGCGATCTCAAGAAGGGTGTTCGTTAAGTCGGGAGGCCTGGCGCTTTTCAGTCTGGGCCTGGACCCGTTGTTTCTGGAGCGAGCGGCCTTTGCCTCCTACCGTCCTTTACCGTCCTCTACCGTCCTCTACCGCCCGGTGCTTGTCTGCCTCTTCCAGCGCGGCGCCGTGGACGGGCTGAACATGGTCGTCCCGCACGGCGACCCGATCTACTACCGGGAGCGGCCGCGGATCGCGGTGCCCGAGAAGGACGTGGTGGACCTGGACGGCTACTTCGGGCTGCACCCGCAGCTCGCGGCGCTGAAGCCGTTGTGGGACAACAAGAGCCTGGCCGTCCTGCACGCCATTGGCTCACCCGACTCCAGCCGCAGCCATTTCGACGCGCAGGACTACATGGAGTCGGGCACGCCCGGCCTGAAGGCGACGCCGGACGGCTGGCTCAATCGCTACTGCCAGCACGATCGCGAGCACGAGGACACGCCGTTCCGCGCGGTGGCGTTCGGGCCCCAGCTGCCCCGCATCCTTGCGGGCTCCGCGCCCTCCCTCGCTATCGATGACCTGCAGGCGTTTGGCCTGCGAGCGCCGCAGCAAAGCGGACGCGACCGGCTGACACGCGCGTTCGAAGAGCTGTACGCGGGCTCGGCCACGGGGCTCTTGTCCTCGTCCTCGCAGGAGGCGTTCGAGGCCGTTCAGCTGCTGAAACAGGTGAACCCGGACCAATACCAGCCCGGAAACGGCGCCGACTACCCGCGCGGCCGGTTCGGCCGGGCGATGATGCAGATCGCCCAGCTCATCAAGGCGAACGCCGGGCTCCAGGTGGCCTTCACGGACGTCACCGGCTGGGACACCCACGTGAACCAGGGGTCGAGCGAGGGCCAGCTCGCAGCCCGGCTCGCGGAGTTCGGGCACGCGCTGGCGGCGTTCGCGCAGGATCTCGGCGAGAAGATGCGGGACGTCGTCGTGCTCACGATGTCCGAGTTCGGCCGCACGGTGCGGGAGAACGGCAACAGCGGCACCGACCACGGGCACGCCACCGCGATGCTGGTGCTCGGCGGCCCGGTGAACGGAGGCAAGGTACTGGGCAAGTGGCCCGGTCTCGACCCCGCGCAGCGGTTCGAAGGCCGCGACGTGGCGGTCACCACCGACTTCCGGGATTTGTTCGGCGAGGTCCTGGCGCGTCACCTCGGAGCGACCGACCTGTCGGCGATCTTCCCGGGGGTCACGCCGGATCCGGCGCGGTTCCCGGGGGCGGTTGGCGCGTAACGGCTGCCCGCTCGAGCGCCGCCGCGAGCGGCTCGAAGTCCCACGCGTCGTCGTGCCGCACCCCGTTGACGAAGAAGGTGGGCGTCCCATTCACCCCGCTCAGCACACCGCTCCGGAAGTCCTCCCGCACCCGCGGCTCGTAGACACCGGCCGCCAGCTCCTCCCGGAAGCGCGCGATGTCGAGGCCCAGGTCGCCCGCGTACTCGACCAGGTACTCGTCGTCGAGCGCGAACTGCCGCTCGAACAAGCGATCGTGCATCTCCCAGAACTTTCCCTGCGCACCGGCGGCTTCGGCGGCCTCCGCAGCGTGCTGGGCGTGGGGGTGGCTTTCCCGCAACGGAAAGTTGCGGTACACGAACCGGAGCCGGCGCCCCATCCGCTCCCGGACCTTCTTGATGATCGGATAGGCGCGGCCGCAGTGAGGACACTCGTAGTCGCCGTATTCGACCAGCGTGACGGGCGCGCCTGCCGGGCCCTGAATGTGGTCCCGCTCGCTGACCGCGAGGGCGAGCACCGCCGCCGTGTCGCGCCTGCTCACGCGGGCGTCCTGTCGCCGGCGAGCGCCTCGAGGGCGCGCAGGATGCCGTCTGCGCCCGGGTTCACGCCGAGCGGCGAGACGTGGCTCCAGCGGATGACTCCCTCCCCGTCGATCACGAATAAGGCGCGTTCCGTGAAGCCATCGCCCTCGCGGTACACGCCGTATCGGCGCGCCACCGCTCCCTTCGGCTCGAAGTCCGCGAGCAGGGGGAAGTGGAGCTTGCGGTCGCGGGCAAACGCGGCGTGGCACCACACGCCGTCCACCGAGACCCCGAGAAGCTCCGCCCCGTGGCGCCGGAACTCGGGCAGCACCTCGTTGTAGAGCGCCATCTGGTCGCCGCATACCGGACTCCAGTCGGCAGGATAGAACGCGACGATCACGGGCCGGCCGCGGAAGTCGCGCAGCGAGACCGCCTGATCGGGCGAGCGAGGGAGCCTGAAGTCGGGCGCCGGCACCCCGGCGCCGAGCGGCCCTTCCGGGTTGCGGGTGTTCGGACTCATAAATGTTCCTCCGTCAGTCGGTCTGGACGGGAACGATCGCGAGCTCCAGCTTGTCGGCATTGCGGAGTACGCTGACCGTCGTCTGCACCCCGATCCGGTCCGTGGCGAGCAGTCGATGGAGATCGTCGATGCCGGTCACCGGCTTCCCGTCGAATCCCACGATGATATCCCCTGCCTTCACCCCCGCCCGTTCGGCAGGGCTGTTCGACTCGATGCCCGTCACCAGCACGCCGCTCTTCCCTTCCAGGGCATGCGCCCGGACTGCCAGGCGCAACAGCGGGACGTTCTGGCCGGCGACGCCGATGCGGCCGCGCCGAATCTTACCATGGCGGATGAGCTGCGCGGCCACGAACTTCGCCGTGTTGATGCCCACCGCAAAGCAGATCCCCTGCGCGGGCAGGATGACCGCGGTGTTGATCCCGACCACCTCCCCTCGCGAATCGACCAGCGGGCCACCCGAGTTCCCGGGGTTGAGGGCGGCGTCGGTCTGGATCACGTCGTCGATCAAGCGCCCCGTGACGGAGCGGAACGACCGCCCCAGAGCGCTCACGACGCCGGCGGTGACGGTGCTCTGGAAACCGAGCGGGTTGCCGATGGCCACAACCAGCTGGCCCACCCGCAAGCCCGCTGAATCCCCCAGCTCGGCGACGGCGGGCGACCCCGGAGCAGGAGCGGGCGTGGGGGGGACCCTGATCACCGCGACGTCGGTCTCCGGATCATCCCCCACCAGGTCCGCCCGGAAGCGGCGACCGTCCGGGAACGCGGCCTCGATGCGGGTCGCGTCGTGCACGACGTGGCTGTTGGTGAGGACCAGGCCATCGGGCGTGAACACGAACCCAGACCCGTGCCCGGGCACCTCCGGTCCTGTACGGCCGCGCCGCTCTACGCGGTGGCGCACCTCCACGCTCACCACCGCCGGCCCCACCTTCTCGGCCACGGCCGTGACGACGCGCGAGTACGCGTCCAGCAGCTCCCCGTCCGACGCCGCGGCGGGCCGTGCCGCGGAGTCCGCCGCGCCAGTCCAAGCCTCCGACACCAGTGTCATCCCCGAGCTCATGTGCCACCTCCAGGGGCAGGGGCGCCGTGACGGCGCCTCCACCTGCCAAAACGCCACCCGGTTCCCGTTCCTTCGTATATTTGACCTGCCATGGACCTTGCGGGCTCTCTCGCAGTCGTCACCGGGGCGACCGAAGGCATCGGCCGCGCGATCGCGATGACGCTCGGCGGTGCGGGCGCCCGGGTGGCGATCTGCGCCCGGAGCGAAACGAACGTGCGCCGCACCGTAGGTGACTTCTGCGCCGCCGGTGTGGACGCGATCGGCATACCGTGCGACGTGTCCGACCCCGCGGCCGTCGAGCGGTTCGCGACGTTCGTGAGGCGCGAGCGCGGCGCGCCACGGGTCCTCGTCAACAACGCCGGCATCGGACGGTTCCGGCCGCTCGAGGAGCTGTCGCTTGACGACTGGGACGCGGTCATGGCGACCAACGTGCGCTCCCTCTACCTCGTGACCCGCGCGTTCCTCAAGGACATGAAGGCATCGGGCGGTGCCACCATCGTGAACGTCGCTTCGCTCGCCGGGAAGAACGGCCTCGAGGGCGGGACGGCCTACTGCGCCTCGAAGCACGCCGTGCTCGGCTTCTCGAAGGCGCTGATGCTCGAGGTCCGCAAGCACAACATCCGCGTGGTGGCGATCTGCCCCGGCTCCGTCGCGACCCCGTTCATGGACAAGCAGGACCGGCTTCGGCCCAACCGGGAGCGCGTCCTCACCGCCGACGATGTGGCACACGCCGTGCTCGCGACCGTGACCATCGCGGACCGCGCGATGGTGAGTGAGCTCGACATCCGGCCCACGAATCCCTGAGGGGGGGGCGACCGCCCGTGATGCTCGATCCGGTCCGCCGTATGCTCACCGCCGCGAGCGAGACCAAGCAGACGAGAGACTTCTGGCAGGCCGCCGCCCGGATCCTGAGCGAGTGGGGCGGCGGCACACGGGTGCAGCTCACGTACCGGGGGGTGCAGGAATCGGGGGGCGTCGAGGTGGGAACGCCCGGCCGGGAAGGCAAGCCATTCGTGGCGGACTATCACGACGCCGAAGGCCGCCAGGTGCAGGCGGCGTTCGCGGCTCTCCCTGCGGGATTCCCCGTGACGGACCTGCGGGCCGCGATCGAGATCGCCACCCGCCTGGCCGTCATGGTGGCGCGCCGCGCGGCGCTCGAGCGCGAGCGCCGGCTCGGCACCTTCCTGGTCGAGCTGTCCCGCTGGATGCTCGCCGTCCCCGATCGCGAGCTGCTCTTGCGCTACACCCTGCAGAGCGTGACCAACCTGCTGGAAGCGCAGGGCGCTTACGTAGCCCTGCGCCAGGCGGGACGGGGGGGGGGGGACGACACCCTCCGGGTGGCCTCGACGGCCGGACGGTGCGCGGAGCTCAACGGCACCGAGATTGGCATCGACGAGAGTACCACCGGCCGGGTGATTCGGACGGGACAACCGGTGCTCACACCGAACATCTTGCGGGAGCCGGACGGCGGTCCCGCCATTTCCCCATCGGGCGCGGCGCGGGCCGCGATGATCGCCCCGCTCAAGACTTCGAGCGGCGCCGTGGGAGCGGTCGGCGTAGTGCGGTACGTGCAGCCCGGCGTTGAAGAGGTACCGCCCTTCGGGCTGGTGGATCTGCAGTATCTGACGGCGGTGGCGGCCTACATCGCCGGGGGGCTCGAGCTGTCGGAGGCGGTGGCCGGCGCACGCGCGGCGGCCGAGCGGGCGCACGCCATGGTGAACGGCAGCCCGCTGCCGATGGCCCTGGTGGAACGCGGCGGCCGGGTGCGGCAGCTGAACCAGGCAGGGTGCCGGCTGTTCGGGATCGCTTCGGAGTCGCAGGCGCTGGGGGTCGACCTCGAGGAGTTGGGGCTGTCGCCCAGCGAGACCTCGCTGTCCCTGGTGCTGGCGCGGCCCCGCGACGACGAGCCCTGGCACGGCCGCGTGCTCGTCAGCCAGCCGTCAGGGGACCGGCGAATCTGCGACTGCACGATCACCGGGTTGTCGGAAGTGGGGCCGGACAACCTGCTGGTGGCGTTGTACGACCGGACCGAGGAGCTGCGCGCCCAGCGCGAGCTGATCGCCCGCGAGAAGCTCGCCACGGTGGGCGAAATCGCGAGCGGCGTGGCCCACGAAGTCAACAACCCGCTCGCAGCGATTCGGATGGAAGCCGAGTTCCTCGGCCGCACGAGCAAGGACCCGGAGACGACCACCACCGCCGCCACGATCACGCGCGAGGTGGATCGGGCCACCCGGATCGTGCGCAGCCTGCTCCGGCTCGCGCGCCGCGCCGACCGGATGCCCACCCGGGTGCAGATCAACGACCTCGTGCACGACGTCGCGGAGATCCGCCAGCGCGTGCTGCGCGCGGAAAACGTCGAGTTCCGGCACCGCCTCGACGAGGCCGCTCCCCCGGTGCTCGGCCTGGGCCAGGAGCTCCAGCAGGTCGTGATCAATCTCGTCACCAACGCCGAGTACGCCGTGCGCAGGCGGAGTCCCGCGATCATTCAGCTGGCCACGCAAGCCCGGGAGGGCTGGATACGGCTGACGGTGGAGGACTCGGGGCCGGGCGTGCCGTTTGAGATTCGAGGCCGCATCTTCGACCCCTTTTTCACTACCAAGGGCCCCGATGAAGGAACAGGCCTGGGCCTCGCCATCTGCCAGCGCGTCGTGGCCGAGGTTGGGGGAAAGGTCTGGCTCGAGGATTCCTCGGAGCTCGGCGGCGCGCGGTTCGTGGTGGAGCTGCCGGCCGCCCCCGAGCCCGTGGAGGCGAGCCCGCCCGGTCCCGGTCGGTAGAGAGTCAGGCCTCGAGGATGCGCTTGCGGTACATGCCGAGCGCCACCAGACCGTAGGCGCCGAGGGCGACGAGCAGCGCGGTCAGCATCCAGTCGAAGCCGAACTTCGCCGCCCCGACCAGGCCTGCCACGACCCAGGCAACGCTGGTGATGAGGCCGAGCACGACCACCTCCCGGCGGGCCATCAGGATCCCGAAGACGTACCCCCAGCTGAACCCGCACACGAGCAGGTACAGAAAGCCGTGCGGAACCTTGACAGGGTCGATCAGGTTCAGGACGCCGGCGAAGAAGCAGAACAGACCCAGCACCGTGTAGCTCGCGAGGTGCAGGGCCAGCGGGAGGGGAACAGTGCCCATGCGGTTGAAGGTCATGGGTTAAGAAACTAGCCGTCTAGACGTCTCGACGGCTAGACGTCTAGTCTTAGCTATGCAAGCCACGCGCACCTATCTCGAGCTGACGAGTCCCGGCCAGTTCCGGCCCGCCTTCGGCGAGTTCTCGGATCTGGTGGTCGAGCGCGTGCAACAGCCCACCCCCGCCCTGTACCGGGACTGTTACCGCACCGTGGGCGAGCCCTACCACTGGTATGACCGGCGGGACTGGAGCGACGAGCAGATCCGCGCCCATCTCGCGCAGCCGGACATCACGCTGCACGTCGCGACCCGCAACGGCGCGCTCGCGGGGTGGTACGAGCTGCGGCGGGTGCCGGAGGACGGCTCCGCGGAGATCGCGTACTTCGGGCTCGCGCCGGACGCGATCGGCCGGGGGCTCGGCAAGCATCTGCTCTCGGCCGCGGTGCGCGACGCGTGGGCCATGAACCCGACCCGCGTGTGGCTGCATACGTGCACGCTCGACCACCCGCACGCGCTGCCGAACTACGAGAAGCGGGGGTTCGTGCGCTACAAGACGGAGGAGTACGAGGTCACCTAATTCCGCATTCCGCACTCCGCATTTAAGTTTCCCCGCGTGAACTTCACGCTCACCCGCAAGCATAAGCTCATCATTGCAGGCGTGCTGATCCTGCCCGTCCTCGGCTTCGCCCTCTACACCTGGTCGGCCCTCGTCTGGAGTTATTCCTCGGGAGAGCGCCCGGGGTACGTCCAGAAGTTTTCCAGGAAGGGCTGGATCTGCAAGACGTGGGAGGGAGAGCTCGCCATGGTCTCCATCCCGGGCACGATGACGGAGAAGTTCTACTTCACCGTGCGGGACGATTCGGTGGCGGCGCGCGTCAACCAAATGATTGGAAAGCGCGTCGTGCTCACCTACAAACAGCACAAGGGCGTTCCGACGCACTGCTTCGGGGAGACCGAGTACTTCGTCGTGGACGTGAAACCGGTGGAACAATGACGCTCGACACGTTCGGCAGCCGCGGCACGCTCGAGGTCAGTGGTCGGAGCTTCGAGATCTACCGCCTCGACGCCCTGGAGCGGCGGGGCCTGGCGGTCGGTCGCCTCCCCTACTCCCTCCGCCTCTTGCTCGAGAACCTGCTGCGCCGCGAGGACGGCCGCACGGTGCGGGCCGACGAAATCGAGAAGCTGGCGCGCTGGGACCCGCAAAAGACGCCCGAGGACGAGATCGCCTTCATGCCGGCGCGGGTCCTCATGCAGGACTTCACCGGGGTTCCGGCCGTCGTGGACCTCGCCGCGATGCGCGACGCGATGAAGGGGATGGGCGGCGACCCCCGGAAGGTCAACCCGTTGCTCCCCGCCGAGCTCGTGATCGACCACTCGGTGATCGTGGACGAGTTCGGCACGCCCGCCGCCTTCCAGGTGAACGCGGACCTCGAGTTCCAGCGGAACCGCGAGCGCTACGCCCTGCTGCGCTGGGCCCAGGGCGCGTTCGCAGGGTTTCGCGTCGTGCCGCCGGACACCGGGATCGTGCACCAGGTGAACCTCGAATACCTGGCGCGGGTGGTCTTCACAGCCGAAGGCCGTAAGCCGCAAGCGTATCCCGACACGTTGGTCGGCACCGACTCCCATACCACCATGATCAATGGGCTCGGCGTGCTGGGCTGGGGCGTCGGGGGCATCGAGGCCGAAGCTGCGATGCTCGGCCAACCGGTGTCGATGCTCGTTCCGCAGGTCGTGGGGCTTCGCCTCACGGGCAGGCTCGCCGAGGGGGCGACCGCGACCGACCTCGTGCTGACCGTGACCGAGATGCTTCGCAAGAAGGGCGTGGTGGGGAAGTTCGTCGAGTTCTACGGGCCCGGGATCGCCGCCCTGCCGCTCGCCGACCGTGCCACCATCGGCAACATGGCGCCGGAGTACGGCGCCACGGTAGGAATGTTCCCGGTGGACCAGGAAACGCTTCGCTACCTCCAGTTCACGGGCCGCTCAGCCGAGCAAGTGACGCTCGTCGAGGCCTACACGAAGGCGCAGGGTCTGTTCCATTCGGCGGCCGCGTCCGAGCCGGTCTACTCGGACATCCTGTCGCTCGATCTCTCGACGGTCGAGCCGAGCCTCGCCGGCCCCCGGCGGCCGCAGGACCGGGTGCCGCTCCAGGATGTGAAGCGAAAATTCCTGGTGCAGCTTCCCACCCTCGCCAACCCCGCCTCGCCCATCGCTCCGCCCGCGGCCACGAACGGCGGCCGGTGGGAAGCGGAAGGCGGCAGCGTCGCCACGGCGGTGGCAGCTCCCCCGCAGCGCCGCACCCACGTGGATCTCAAGATCGACGGGGTGGACTGCAAGCTGCACCACGGCTCCGTGGTCATTGCGGCGATCACGAGCTGCACCAACACCTCCAATCCCTCGGTGATGGTGGCGGCAGGCCTGGTCGCCAAGAAGGCCGTCGAGCGGGGGCTTCGCTCCCAGCCGTGGGTGAAGACGAGTCTCGCGCCCGGCTCCAAGGTGGTGACCGACTACCTGAACCAGGCCGGTCTGATGCCGTACCTCGAGCAGCTGCGCTTCCACCTGGTTGGCTACGGCTGCACGACCTGCATCGGTAACTCGGGACCGCTCCCCGAGTCCGTGTCGGCGGCGGTGGCCGAGGGGGAGCTCGTGGTCTGCGCCGTCCTGTCGGGGAACCGCAACTTCGAGGGGCGGATCCAGCAGGAGGTGCGCGCCAACTATCTCGCGTCGCCGCCCCTGGTGGTCGCCTACGCGCTCGCGGGGCGGATCGATCTCGATCTGCAGAAGGAGCCGCTCGGCACGGGGGAAGACGGGAAGCCGGTCTACCTGCGCGACATCTGGCCGTCGGCGAAGGAAGTGGATGAGGTGGTCCGCTCGTCCATCAGGTCGTCGATGTTCCACAAGGAGTACGGCGAAGTGTTCCAGGGTGACGAGCGCTGGAACACTTTGCCGGTTCCCGCCGGCGACCTGTTTGCCTGGGAGCCCGACTCGACCTACATCAGGCGCGCGCCGTACTTCGACGGGATGCCCGCGACTCCGCCGGCCATTGCCGACATCCGCGGCGCGCGGGTGCTGTGCTTGCTCAGCGACAGCATCACCACCGACCACATCTCACCCGCGGGCTCAATCCGCAAGACCAGCCCGGCCGGCAAATACCTCATCGATCGCGGCGTCGAGCCCAAAGACTTCAACTCCTACGGCTCGCGCCGCGGCAACCACGAAGTGATGGTCCGCGGCACGTTCGCGAACGTGCGACTGAAGAACCAGCTCGCGCCCGGGACCGAGGGTCCGGTGACCGTGCACCTCCCCGACGGCGAGCAGATGACGATCTACGACGCCTCCGTGAGGTACCAGGCCGAGGGCGTGCCGTTGCTCGTGCTCGCCGGCAAAGAGTACGGCTCGGGTTCGTCGCGCGACTGGGCGGCGAAAGGCCCGCGGCTGCTCGGCGTGCGCGCGGTGATCGCCCAGAGCTACGAGCGAATCCACCGCTCGAACCTCGTCGGGATGGGGATCCTGCCTCTGCAGTTCCTCCCGGAGCAGAGCGCCGCCACCCTGGGGCTGACGGGAAAGGAAACGTTCGACGTCACCGGCCTCGCGGAGGTGCTCGCCGAAGGGTTCCCGCGCGGAAAGGAGCTGACGGTCAACGCCACCCGACCGGACGGCTCGGCCGTGCCCTTCCAGGCGACCGTGCGCATCGACACGCCGCAGGAGCTGCAATACTACCGGCACGGAGGGATCCTCGAGTACGTGCTGCGGCAGCTGCGTCAAACTCTCATTCGCTGCTAACGACTGTTATTCCGGCGAGCTGCCCCACTTTACCAGCCAACTGGAGCGCGCGTTCTCGGCTGAACGCGCCAAATTCGTTCTCTCCCAGAAACAGGTTCACACCGTCGCCGCTAGCGAGCATGATGGTCCAGTTCTTTGCCCGCCCGGTACCCCGACTCGTCGCTGCCCTGAAAACGCGAATCTCTTTGAACTCGAGCCCAGGACGTTCCCAGTCCACGAGGCCGTAGAGGTTGCTCTTGTGGAAGTGAATCGAACGACGGTTCCCATCCACAATGAGCCACTGGTCCGCGCGCAGGCTGTACAGTGAGGAATAAAGCAGTAGGACACCGAAGCCGTAGAAGATCGCTGACTGCAGGAACCCCGCTTTGTGGGTGGCCTGAAGCCAGCCAAGTGAGGCAATGAGAACCAGTCCCGCAACCAGAGTAGCGACTCCCCACCGTTTGTTGCGAAAGCGAAACACCTGCCGAAGCTCTGATTCCTCGACAAGGACCATCAAGGGGGGAATTTCTTGCACGATCTTCAAGCGACACTAAGCTTTGATCGGGACCCCGCCGCGCTTAGTGACAAGGCGCCGAGCCCGAATCGGTGAACGTGCCGCCCGCGATGGGGATGAACTGCCACTGGTAGGACCGGACGCCGAGCGTGAGCTTCAGGACCCCGTACGACATGCTCCGGACCTCGCTGTTGGCGATCGGGGGCCCGAACTGATAGAGAGGTCCTCCCCCCGTTCCCGCCACGAACTCGCGGATACCCCGTGCTGAATCGGCGCGGCCGTCGGGAGTCTGGGGTGCGAAGCGCTCGTAGTTGTGTTCGTGCCCCGTGAGAACGACGTCCGCTCCCGCGTCGTACAGCACCTGCCACAGCGGCTGCATCTGTGGGTCGCTGCCGTGACTGGTTCCCGAGCTGAAGCGCGGATGGTGGAAGTAGGCGAGGGTACACCGCTTGGGGTGCGCGGCGAGATCGGCGCGGAGCCACTGCTCCTGTTCCGAGGCCAGCTCGGCCTGCCGCGCCACGATGGGCCGATTGCCCGGCTCCTGACGGTGCTCCTGTTCCGATTCCGTGGTCACGGCCAGGTTGGAGTTCAGTGCGACGATGTGCCAATCGCCCAGCTCATAGGTGTAATAGCCCTTGCCCGAGTCCCCTGCCGCGACGCCGAAATAGTCGAAATAGCCCGTCGCTCCGGGCACGTCGTATTCGTGGTTGCCGGGAACCGGGTGGGTGCGCCTCTTGTGGCGCCCCCACGTGGGCGCATAGCAGCGGCTGTAGTCCCGCGCTCGTCCGGAAGGGTACGCATTGTCACCGAGCGTGAATACCGTACCAGGGATGCTGTCGAGCAGTTTCGACGACGCCGCCGCATTCCCGCTGCTGCAGGTGGCGATGTCCCCCGCACCGACAAAGACCTGCGGCGTGCCTGCGGCCTCGACGAACGCGGTGAGCGTGTCCGAGCCCTCCTCACCGTCCTTCCCGGTCACCGTCACCCGGACGGTGTCCCGGCCGACGGCCGCATAGACGTGAGACACGGTCACCGGCCCTGACGTATCGGCAACCGCCCCGTGCTCCGTGGAACGGTCGCCCCAGTCGATCGTGAAGCGCCGCGGACCGTCGGCTTTCCACGAACCGCTGAGGCGTAACTTGAGCATGACGGGCTCGCGCGGATGCGCGCGCACGTTCGGACCGGCATCGACGGACGGCGCCAGCCTCCGAGCGACGTCGGCGCGACAGGTTACGATCAGGACGGCGACCGAGCCTGCCAGCGCGAGGGCGGCGTAGGAGCGTCGCCCGGGGGAGACGCCGCGGTTCACCGAGGCTTGAGCGTGACGATCGAGAGCGCGAGCGAGACCGCGAACAGGACGATGATGATCCACTCGAGCAGCTCCAGGCGCTTGCCGGCCGCGCGGTCGGCCATCTTTCCATAAATGCCGTCGATCGTCTGCAGCTTGCGCGTGATGCTGGCGTCCCACTCGGCGAGGTGGAAGCGCCGCGACGCGAGGGAGTAGACCCGCGCCAGGTACTGCTCGCCCACGAGCTTGAGGGCGTTCGTCACCTGCTCGAACAGGATCGCGCCGTCGAGCTGCAGCAACGCCAGCCGCCGCAGGTCCGGTCCCCACTGGCCCATCGTGGAGAGCCGTGTCGGGCGCCGCGCCAGCGTCTCGTAGGCGCGCTCCAGGGTGTCGTCGAGCTGCTGATCGAGGAACCGCATCTCCAGGAGCTGGGTGTTCGCGAACTCGATCACGGCGCGCACGTCGTCCCCCTCGGGATCGAAGAGCAGGGTGGCGTCGGTGTCGATGATGGTGGCGTCGTTGGGCCCAAAGGAGAGCCGCAGGGCGGTCGCGTCGCTCGTTTCCTGCTGGGACAGCGGGCGCGGCTCGGCGCGCAGGATCTGGGCGACCGTCTGAGCGTGCTCCGTCCACAGGGCGGCGGCCTCGCACGGCACCGCGAACGCCTCCACCTCGAAGATGGAGTAGTCCTCGACGAAGTCGGCGATCTGCGGGCGCAACGCGGCGTCGCCGAGGGTGCGGAGCAGCGCCTCGACGTGGCGGCGTGAGTCAGCCACCAGGCGCTCGTTGCCCCACAGCTCGTGGGCGAGCCCGGGCAGCCCGGCCAGCGGCCCTTCGATCGGGACGGTGTAGCTCAGCGACACGGCGCCGAAGTCGTACAGCACCACCTCCACGCCGGGCGCCGTGCGGTACCCGGCGAGGTCGTGTACCCCACCCTCGCGCGTCACGCGCAGCGGCGGAGGCCGGTACTCGAAATAGGCCGGAGCGCGGCGCTTGTGCTTGATCGTCTGCCGCTCCGCGCTGGCGAGCAGGCGCCGCTCCGCGACGTCCAGGTCGATCGCCCGCGCCACGTCGTACGCAAACAGCGGGAAACAGGTTCCCTTCGTGATCACCGGCGCCGCGCTCAAGGAGGTCTCAGCCAGGTACGATGTCTATCCGCGCTTCGGCCAGCGCCACCGGCCAGCGCGGCGTGAGCGAGCGGCCCTGCACCGTTTCATCCAGACCCCGCTCCGACTTCGAAACCGTGGCAATGAGGAAAGACCACACCTCGCTTTCCGGCGCGCACGTGAGCGCGAGCCGGTGGGCGAGCGAAATCTCGGGCGCGAAGAGCGCGTCATCGGGAAACGCCGCCGGATCCCAGCGGTAGCTGACGGTCAACCCGCCGCCGGCATCGAAGCGGAGCAGTTTCTCCAGATGGCGCGCCCGGCACGCCACCTCCACGGCGGCGCCGGCGGTACGGACCTCGGCCTCCACGGGCGCTCCCGCCCACGACGCGACCGGCTCGTACACACCGGCCGCGTAGGCGTCGAAGGTCAGGCCGCCGGGCAGGACCCGATCCACGAACATCGCCCGCGCGTCGCGATCCACGGGCGGCAGCCGGTCGAGGCGCACGCCCTTCTCGATCTCGTGAATGCTCGGCGCTCCGTCTCCCGCCGCTCTCCGCCCCGCCTCCTCCGGCGCAAGCGCGTGGTATGCTTCCCGCCGGCGGGTCAACACATCGACATGGTTGATGCCCTCGCCCAGGAAGGTGTATTCCTCGATGGCGCCGCCGCGACGCGGGCTCACCACGCCCGAGAATGCGGCCGAGTGGACCCAGATCTCCTCGAACCCGTCGCCGTCCAGGTCCAGCTGCTCGAACGTCATCGCCTCGTCACGACGCAGCTCGCGCTCCGCCACCGCCAGGTTGTGCCACACCGCCCGCCGCAGGTGCGGCAAATACAGCCCCCCGAACACCCCGTGCCAGTAGGCGTCGTTGCACTGCGCGCGGCCGATCGCCCGGCGTGCGGCCGGCGGGTCCCCGCGGCGCCGGCACAGCGGGGAAAGCGTCTGCGCCTTCTTGTGCATCCGGTTCGCCTCCGGATAGCGAACGAAGAAATTCCGCCAGTGTGCCCCCCGGACCAGCGCCCCGTCGGGGCCGGCGAGCCGCGCTTCGCCGAGGTCGCGCTCGAGCCGCGCCAGCCTGGTCGCGGCGTCCGGCGGAAGCGCCCAGCCCTCCATCTCCCGGTATGACGCCGTGGGCAGGTAGGCGAGCCCGCCGCTCGGTACCTCGACGAGGGCGGCGGCGAAGGTAGTCAGCCGGACCTCGCCCCCGGCGACCATCGCGCCCATCGCCTCCAGGAACTGCGCGAGCCAGCCACGGTCATACACCCATTCCTTCGTGCCCGGCCAGCCACCGAATTTCTCGCCGTCGTCCGCCAGCACGGCCAGGGCCTGGCCGGCGTCGCGCAGCTCGCGCAGGTACGCGACCGTGTCGGCCGGGGGCTTGAACGGGATCAGGTAGCGCAGCCGCTCGTCGATCGGAAACAGGGCGACGCGGTGGCCGCCGGCTTCGGTCCAGAACGGAGCGTGCAAGCGGTCGCGGGTGAAGCCGCTGACCAGAAAATGACGGTCATCCACGAGCGCGTAGCGCACCCCTGCCAGCGCGAGGTCCGCCGCCAGCTCGGGCTCCCACACGCGCTCGGTCAGCCAGAGCCCGGTCGCCTCGACCCCGAATCGCCGGGAGATCGCCTGGCGCATCCACGCGATCTGCTCGAGCCGGTCCTCCCGGGGGAGCGCGACCAGCACGGGCTCGTAGAAGCCCCCGAGCAGCAACTCGAGACAGCCGTCCACTGCGAGCCGCCCGATCCGGTCGAGGAACGTCCCCTCGTGCGCCTCGAGCCACTCCAGGAGCGGCCCCGAGATGTGGACGGAGACGGGAAAGAACTCCCGCTCGGCCAGCCGCTCGAGGAACGGCCGGTACACATCGCGCACGTGCTGCTCGAACACATGGTCGAAGTTTCCCACCGGCTGGTGGAAATGGGCCCCGAAGGCGAACCGCAGCGGCTCCAGTTAGTCGCCCTCCGCGAAGCCGAGGCGCCACGCCAGCGGCGCGAGCTCCGCCGCCCGCCCGGGCGGGGACGCCACGCGGATGCGGTAGAACGCCGTCTGCACGTCAAACGGAACGGCCGCACCCTCGAGCTCGAGGAGGTCCGCAAGGTCCGTGACGGCGGCAACGGCGCGCGGAGAACGGTCGTGCTCGAGCGCCGCAACCGCGCGTAGTAACGCTCGAGCCGCGACGTGCCTCAGGTCCCGAGCGCCCGTGGCGAGCAACCTCGCCTCGTCCGCCGCAAGGCCGCGCCTCACCAGCTCTGCACGCCGCGCCGCGATGATCGGGAACCGGTAGCGCTCGGGTAGATCGGAGAGCCCGAGCTGCGCGATCGCCGCGCCGTCCGGCCCCGCCACGTCGACCGAGAGCCCCGTCCCCTCCTCGCGCCCGACCGACACGCGGAACCGGTAGTCGCGCCCCGTCCGGCAGTGAGTCAGGAGCACCCTGTCTGTCTGCTGCTTCGCGACGTAGCAGCCGCCGCGCGCCGCGTCGACCCGCGGCGCGAGCCGGCGGGCGGCGGCGTAACCCGCCGCGACGCGGGCAGGCGCCGGGAAGAACGGTTTGGCCCGATTCAGGTACACGTCGCGCCCCGTCCCCGCTCCCGGCTCGTTCGCGTCGGCACGCGCCAGCCGCTCGAGCACTCCCGCCTCGAGGCGGGGGGCCTCCGTCCCCGCCAGCTCGACCCCGCGCGCGGCGTAATGCAGGATCTGCACCGCTTCGATCCCGGCGATGTCGTCGAAGAACCAGCCGCACGAGGTGAACATCCGCAGAGCGTTGCGCTCGAGCTCGAGCAGCTCCCGCGCCCGCACCCGCGCTGCGGGGTCGCCCGGATGGCGCATCCGGTCGGCTGCGAACCGGGCGATGCTCGCCCCGTCCGCGCTCACCACGGCGCCGTAGGCGTCGCGCGCCGCCCAGGGGTCGGCGAACAACTCAGCTCCCTCGCCCTCGAAGCGCGGGTGCAGCTCCCCCGCGAGCCAGTCGAGCGCTTCGCGCAGCGGCGCCCGCCAGCGCTGTTGGCTCGGGTGCTCCGGCGCGAGGCGGCAGCCGCAGTCCGCCCGCCAGCGCTCCACGCCATGCGGGCAGCTCCACGAGGTGGGCGCCACCAGCTTCACCTCCCGCTCCGGCGGATGTCGAGCGAGGAAGGCGGCGAAGTTCTCGACCCGCACGCCGGCGCGCCGCTCCAACTCCCGCAGCAGCCACGCCAGCGCCACCTCGCCGAAGCGGTGATGGTGGCCGTACGTCTCCCCGTCCGTCGCGATCGCCACGAGCCGCGGCTCGCTCCCAGGCTTCCCCGGCGCGACCAGCCGCTCCGCCCACGCGGCCGCATCGGAGAGCAGCGGCCCGAACGCCACGTCGTGGGAGAGCGGCCCGTCGTACACGAACAGGGCAATCGACCGACCGCCGGGCGTGCGGTACCACCCCGGCATCCCGTCCGCGGGCGCGCCCTCCACCTGATGGGGCGCGAGGATCGTGAACTGGATCCCTTCGGCCGCGAGGACATCCAGGGTCTCCGGATCGACCGCCGTCTCCGGCAGCCACATGCCGACGGGCTCGCGTCCGAAACGGCGGCGGAAGTCCGCGATCCCCCAGCGCACCTCGGTCACCTTGTCGCGGTGCGAGGCGAGCGGCAGGATCACGTGGTGGTAGGGCATGGCGATGGCGTTCCCGTGCCCGTCGTGCTTCTCGCGGCTCACGCGGTCCGCCTCCAGCACGGCCGCGTAGGTCGCGGGCGCCGCCCGCTCCAGCCACTCGAGCAGCGTGGGGCCGAAGTCGAAGCTCACCGAGGCGAGCGTGTTGACGATGCGCGCGATCCGTCCGTCCGGGGCGTACAGCCGGGCCGCCACGACCGCGCGGTAGCATTGCCGCTCGACGCGCTCGTTCCAGTCGTGGAACGGCGCGGCGGACGGCTCCGCCTCGACCTCGTCGAGCCACGGATCCTCTCGCGGCGGTTGGTAGAAATGCCCGTGGATGACGACCGACCGGACCCTCAACCGGCCAGCACCTCCGCGACCGTCTCGAGGACGTTCGGGAACAGCGCGTCGCGACGCTCCAATTCCGCCGCCAGCGCCGCCCCGCCCTCCCCGCCACCCGACGAGGCGGACGCCAGGGCGGCGACAAGCCGCTCCGCGTCACCGCAGTGCAGGTTGAAGCGGCGCTCGGCGTAGTCCGGCACGGCGCCGGTGGAGATCATGAACTGCCAGTCCGAGGCCTGCGCGAGGAGCAACTCGCGCGCCGCCTGCGCGAGCACGGGCCGAGCTGCGGCTACCGCGAGGGCTGCGGGGGCCGCGTTCCAGAAGGCGTTCTCCAGCGCCCCGAGCCGCGGCCAGGTCCAAGCCGTGCGATCGTTGAGCCACATCGAGTGGTCGCCGTTCACGCCCCAGGACCCTTCGGCCAGGCGGACGGCCGCGCGCGGCGGATGGTCGGCGAGGTGGCGCGACGCCGTCGTAGGACGCACACCGTCATGGTGGCGCAGCTCGCGGTACACGCCGGCGAGGAAGTCCACACCCTCGAACCACCAATGACCGAACAGCTCCGTATCGAACGGCGCGACGACGACCCCGGCGCGATTCGCCCCCGCAGCGCGTGCCCCATCCGGCCCCGTCGCTATGGTCGCGAGCAGGTGCGCGAAGTGGCGCGCGTGGTCCGCGGCCCGGCCCAACGCGACCGCCGGTTCGTAGGGATGCTTCCCGCCCAGATCCACGTTCGGTCCCGTCACCCGCCAGAGCTTGAGGCCGCCGGGCCAGCGGATCTTGTGGAACTCGAGGTACCACTCGTCGCCCGGATAGCCGTGATGGCGGCTCCAGACCTGCATCGAGGATCGCGGGTCGCGCACCAGCGCCGCCACGCTCCGTTTCGCCCCGGCCGGCGTGACTCGGTACGCGCGATAGGGCGACCGAACCGCCTCACCCGCGGGCTTTGACGGAGCCTCGGGCCGCTCCGCGTCGAAGCGCTCGGCGCCCAACGGGATCTCACCGTAACTCCCGAGCGGGTCGCCGGCCTGAGCGAGATGGGAGTCCGTGAAGAAGTATCGGAAGCCCGCGGCCGCCAGCTGCTCCTCGATGCCCGGCCGTCTGTCCCTGCGCGGCCGGTAGGCGCACTCCGGCAACCAGCAACCCACCGGCTCGCGGCCGAACAGCCGCCGGTGCTCGTTCCGGCCGACGGCCAGCTGCAGACGGATGCTTTCATCACGAGCGAGCAGCGGTAGATAACCGTGCGTGGCCGCCGAGCTGATGATCTCCAGGTGCCCCGCGTCCTGGAGACGGCGGAACGCGCCCACGATGTCGCAATCGATCGCGTGAAACAGGTCCCGGAGCTGGCGCTGGCGCGACTGCCAGAACTCCACGAGGGGCGTGAGCCTCGAGTCCCCCGTCGCGGCGAGGTTGGCTGGCGCCTCCGCGCACATCGCCTGCCGCTGGTCGAAAAAGGCCTCCAGCTCCTTCACAAAGTCCGGGCTGGCGAGCTGGTTTGCGAGCACCGGCGTGAAACCGATCGTCGCCGGCGCGGGCGTGCCCTGGGCCGCGAGCTCTTGCAGCTTCTCGAGCAAGGGGAGGTAGGTGTCGAGCGCCGCTTCGCAGAGCCAGTCGCTCCCATGCGGCCACCGGCCGTGATGCAGCACGTACGGCAAGTGACTGTGGAGGGCGAGGACGAAATCCATCGCGGTGGCGGTCAGCGGGCGACCGGCCCGGCGGCAAGCGCGCGGCGGTACACGTCCAGGTATTGGGCGGCCGAGCGGTCCCAGCCGAACTGCTGGCTCATCGCCCGCCGCACGAACGCTCGCCAGGCGGCTCGGTCCCGGAAGCATTCCAGCGCCCGCCCCACTGATTGCGTGAGCGCCTCAGGTAAGTACGCGTCGAACAGGAAGCCGGTGTCGCCGTCCTGGATGCTGTCCAGCAAACCGCCCACGCGCCGGGCGACAGGGATCGTGCCGTAGCGCTGCGCCCGCATCTGCGTGAGCCCGCATGGCTCGTAAAGCGAGGGCATGAGCAGCAGGTCCGCTCCCGCGAGCAGCCGGTGCTCGAGATGATCCGTAAAGGCGAACTCGACCGCCACGCGCTCCGGGGCCGCGCCGGCGAGCTCGATCAGCGCCGCGTGATAGCGGTGCTCGCCGGAGCCGAGGAATACGAACTGCGCGTCGGATTCGGCGAGCAGGTCGGCGCCGAGCACCAGGTCCAGGCCCTTCTGCGCCACCAGCCGCGCGCTCATTCCGAAGACGGGGGTGGTCGCCTGCTCGGGCAAGCCGTATCCGTGCTGCAGCGCGGTCTTGCAGCGCCGCTTCCCGGTGAGATCGTCGATCGAGTAGTGCGCGCTGATCTGCGGATCGGTGCCCGGATTCCACCCCTCGGGATCGATCCCGTTCAGAATCCCCACCAGACGGTCGGCGAGCGCGATGAACTTGTCGTGCAGGCCGAACCCCCCTTCCGGCGTGCGCAGCTCCCGCGCATGGGTTGGACTGACGGTGACGGCCATGTCGGAGAACGCCAGCCCACCTTTGAGGACGTTCATCCGGCCGTACCACTCGAACACGTCCCCGTTGTACAGCTTCGCCGGCAGGCCCAGCTCGGCCAGTGTCGTCGGAGGAAAGTGCCCCTGGAATCCGGCGTTGTGCACCGACAGCACCGTGGCGAGCCGGCGGTGGAACGGCTCAGCGGCGAACAGCGTGCGCAGATAGACCGGCGCCAGGGCCGTGTGCCAGTCGTGCGCGTGCAGCACCCGCGCCGCCGGCGCAATCTGGGGCAGCGCCGTCAGCGCGGCCAGGCAGAAGAACGCGAACCGGTGGGCGTTGTCCGCATAGTCCCCGTCCTCGTCGCCGTAGATGCCGGCCCGGTCGAAGAAGTCGGGGTGCTCGACGAAGAAGACCTGCGGCCCGGTGCCGCTCTCACCGGCGAAGGGACGATACAGCCAGGCGGGCTCGGTGTGCCGGCCGACGGCCACTGCCAGCGGCGGCCCGCTGCGTTCCAGGGATGGGACCGCCTCCCGTACCTGGCGATACAGCGGCAGCAGCACCGTCGTGGGCACGCCGGCGGCCGCCTGAAACCTGGCCAGACCGCTCACAGCCTCCCCGAGCCCGCCGGTGCGGGCGAACGGCCAGTATTCGGCCGTCAGATGGACCACCCCGAGAGGCGCTTCGGCGCCGGGGTGCGGCCGCGGCGCACCGGCGGGCCCCCCACTCACTTGCGGGCGGCCCGTTGGCCGGGTGCGAGCTGCGTTCTGCGGTCGAATGGTCGTATTCCGCTCCCGCGGTTGAAATATCCTTCACTCAGGCGGTCGGAGGGTCGTCTCCCGGACCCTGACCCTTGATCGCCGGGACGTAGTGCTCCGTCACATACTGCCGCACCATGCGCCGGGCCGTGAAACGCTGGCCCGCGACACAGAGCGCGTGCTTCATCTTCTCCACCCAGCCGGTGGGGACGTCTCGCCCATCGCGCGTGTAGAACAGCGGCACCACTTCCTCTTCGAGCAGCCGGTACAACTGTTCGGCGTCGGCCGCGTCGGCGTCTCCCCCCCCTCCCCCCCCGTCCGGCGCCGCGGGGATGGCCCACCCGTTCCGGCCATCGTAGCCTTCGGCCCACCATCCGTCCAGGGTGCTGAGCTGGGGGACCGCGTTGAGCGCCGCTTTCATGCCGCTCGTCCCGGAGGCCTCGAGCGGCGGGCGCGGCAGGTTCAGCCACAGGTCCACACCCTCCACCAACCGGTGCGCCATGTGCATTTGGTAGTCCTCGACGAAGGCGATGCGGCCCTCGAAGCGGAGCTCTCGGGTGAGCGCGTACACGCGCTGGAGCATCTGCTTCCCCGGCTCGTCGGCCGGGTGCGCTTTGCCGGAGAAGACGAGCTGCACCGGACGCCAGGGATTGACCAGCAGGCGCTGCAGCCGGTCGAGGTCTCGGAAGATCAGGGTCGCGCGCTTGTAGGTCGCGAACCGCCGGGCGAACCCGATTGTCAGAGCCCGTTCATCGAGCAGGGTGCCGGCGCCGACCAGGTGCAGAGCCTCCTTCCACTGCTCCGCCCAGCGCCGCCGGGCGTCTTCGCGGATCGCCCGCAGCAACGCCACCTTCATCTCCATGTGCGCCGCCCACAGGGCGGCGTCATCCATGGTCAGCACGCAGTCCCAGAATCCCGGCTCGTCCACGCGGTATATCCAGCCGTGGCCGAGCTGCGCGTCGAGCGCCTGGGCCGTACGCTGCGACATCCAGGTGGCCAGGTGCACGCCGTTCGTCACGTGGCCGATCGGGATACGCGCCGGGTCGCGACCGGGCCAAAGGTCACCCCACATGCGTCGCGCTTCGACACCGTGGCGCCGCGAGACGCCGTTCACATGCTGAGAGAGCCGGATCGCGAGGACGGCCATGTGGAAATGCCAGTGGTCGCGCGCCGGGTGATGCCCCAGCCGCAGCACGGTCTCGCGGCTCACGCGCATCTCCTCCCAGATCGGACCGGTGCACGCCTCGACCTGTTCGCGGGAGAACGCGTCGTGGCCGGCAGCGAGGGGCGTGTGGGTCGTGAACACGCTGGCCGCCCGGACCTGCCGCACCGCCTCGTCGAACGGCACCCCTTGCGCGACCAGCTCGCGCACCCGCTCCAGCAGCATGAACGCCGCGTGCCCTTCGTTGGCGTGCCAGGCCGCGGGCCGTTGGCCCAGCGCGCGCAACACGCGGACGCCACCAACGCCCAGGATCCACTCTTGCCGCAACCGGAGATCCAGCGAGCCACGGTACAACCGGTGTGAGAGCTCCCGGTCGGCAGGATCGTTCTGCTCCAGATCGGTGTCGAGCAAGTACACGGGGACGCGCCCGACCATGATCCGCCAGGCGCCGACGTGCACGGTGCGGCCCGCAGTCTGGACACCGGCGAGCGAGGGCGTCCCCCCGGGTCCGGCGACGCGCTCCAGCGGCGTCAGCGACGGGTCGAACGTCTCGTCGGCGTCTTCCTGCCAGCCGTCCAGCCGGAGCCGCTGGTCGAAATACCCGCGCGTATAGAG
>QHVD01000574.1:0-1688 GCA_003222235.1 Gemmatimonadota bacterium
TAGAGCCGGCGGCGCACCCTGGCGCGAAGCGTGGCGACTCTCCCATCGGATCGGCGGAACGCGGCCAGGGTGAAGCGCCCTCCCGGGCTTGAGGACCCGATGCACTTCGCTGAGCGCACGCTGCACGTCCGGAAAGAGGTGCAGTGCACCGCAGCAGTTCACGAGGTCGAAATGCTCCGGCGCGAAGGGAAGGCTCAGCGCCGTTGCGTGCACCAGCAAGAGGTTCCGCAGTCCCTCTTCGCGGGCGCGGCGGCTGGCGTAACGAAGCATGGGAAGGGACAGGTCCAGGCCCACGACATGGCCCGCACGGACCTCGCGGGCGAAGGGGCGGGCGTAGATTCCCGGACCGCAGGCGAGGTCGAGGATCGTCTCCGCACCCTTGAGCTCCGCTGCGCGGACGATCAGTTCCTGTTCATGCTGGAACGAGATCCCGAGCGCGAAGGCGACGTGCGGGCCGCGCCGCCATAATCGGCTCTCGTAGATGCGGACGATCGGCTCCGCTTCCATCGACATCTGCGCCAGGCTGCGCCGCATCGACGTGCCCGGCAGAAGGTCGACGACTCCGTCTGTCACGGGGTACGAGGACGAACACGTGTCGCACCGCATCTCCCGACCGCCTGCGGGGTTCGCGGCGAGGAATCCCCGCTCGCACTGCGGGCAGCGCACCTCGCCGCCGGTGACGTCGACCGCGGGCACGCTCAGCTCCGACATCCGCGACCTCACACCTCGCCCACGACGACGTTGAGGGTCCTAGGGGCGAGGGACCCGAATGGAGAGATCCGCATGCGGCCCTCCTTCATAGAGAGGTGTTCCGTCACCCTTCGTTTCGAAGTGACTATGTGCTGAAGTGACTATGCGCCGCAAGCGTCGGTGGACGGCGACGGAAACGGGAACGGCTTCGACCGCGAGCGAGTGCACGCGGTGCCAAGCCGATTGCCCGTCTCGTAACGCTCCTCCCCACTACCCCCACCCCTCGCCGCCCGGCCGAGTCGGACCGCATTCCCCGACCTCCTGGGCGAGATCGAGCGCCCCTCGGGCCGCGCCACCGGGGCGCACCTCCGCTACGAGGTGCGCGTCAACGGCGCACCCATCGATCCGCGCCACTACCTGATGAAGTGAGCGCGCATCGCGTTGACCGACCCGCGAAGGTCGGGGTATCGAAGCGCCTCCGCCCATCTTCCCGCCTGTGGGGCCGTCGGTCGGGTGTTCTGTCCCGTGCCGGCGATGGCGGAGCCGTCGGCTGGCCGGCGCGGTGTGAGCCCGCCCTGGCAGGGGACCGACGGCTACTATCAGAACTGGTACCCGATCGGCTTCGCGCGCGAGGTCGGCGTCGGGCAGGTCGTCGCCAAGGACTTCCTCGACGGCCGCGTCGTCATGTACCGGGGGGCGAGCGGCCGGGTGGCGGTGCTCTCCGCCTACCGCCGCCACCTCGGCGCGGCCGCGGACTTCATCCGCTGACTAGCGCACGATCTCAGGCGCTTGCGCGGCCGCTCGCTGTCGGAGGTTGGTCGTCGCCAAATACGGGACTTGAAAAAAAGGCAGGGTTCCCATTGTAGATTCTACAGGGCGGCAGGCAATTACCCGTGCAGAAATCTAGCCCCTATGGCGCGCCTCTTGCCGGCATCCGCCTTGCTAGATAACGTGCGGGAAGGCACGTGCACGCGACGGAGCTGGTAGCTCACTTGACC
>QHVD01000574.1:1706-2101 GCA_003222235.1 Gemmatimonadota bacterium
GGATTTCACCAGGCAAGTGTCTCGGCGCCGAAAGCCGACCGGCAGGGAGCCCGCGGTCGTGCTCCTCCGCTCCTTGACCACAAGCTCGCCCGCCGCTGACGAGGCTTCGGACCAGGTTGCGCGGGTGGTCCGCGAAGCCGTCACTCCAGACGGTGCTCTCGCCTTCGCTCCCCCTTCGGAGGCTGTACCATGGCCAAGACGCTGCAGGACTGGCTCGATACCGACGTCCGCCCGTTTCGGGACAAGCCGCTCACCTGGCTCTCGCAGTATCACTTCTTCCGAGACCCGATCCGCCCAACCTATTCCGATCTGGGCTACTTCTTCTCTCCCGCGGACGGGATCATCCTCTATCAGCGAGAGGTGGGCCCGGACGAATGCATCGTGGAGATCAAGGG
>QHVD01000569.1 GCA_003222235.1 Gemmatimonadota bacterium
CATTTCCCTCGTGGCCTACGTGCTGACCAAGTTCGCGGTCGGCATCTTCGCGGGCGGCGTCGTCTTCGCCACCCTGCTGCCCGATGCCCGGTTGCACCTCGGGGGCGCGACCTTCAACAGTTTTTGGGTCGGCTCGGTGGCGGTCGTCGTGCTCACCGGGCTGTACACCGTCGCCGGCGGGATGCGCGGCGTGGCGTACACCGAGGCCGTACAGACGATCATCCTCATCGTCGGCTCCGTCCTCATCACCGTGTTTGGTCTGATCCGGCTCGGCGGCTGGCACGAGCTCCGCGCCGCGCTGCCGTCGGACATGTTCAATCTCTGGAAGCCGCTCATCCCGCCGGGCATCGAAGGCACCTGGGCCCCCGTCAGGGAGACGTCGCGCATTGCCTGGTACTTCAACGGGTACTACCCGTGGCTCGGCATGCTCTTCTGCGCGCCGATCATCGGCCTGTGGTATTGGACCACGGACCAATACATCGTGCAGCGGGCCCTCGGCGCCCCGAACGAGCGGCAGGCTCGCCGCGGGGCGATCTTCGCCTCGTACCTGAAGCTCCTCCCCGTATGGATCTTCATCGTCCCCGGCATGATCGCGCTGGCCCTCGCGCGGACCGGCAAGGCGCCGGCCCTCGGCTCCATGGTCGACGCCGCCGGCAACGCCATTCCTGACGCGGCCCAGGCGGCCTTTCCCTTGATGGTCAAGGCGATTCTGCCCGCCGGCGTGCGCGGCCTAGTCGTGGCCGGTCTCCTCGCGGCCCTCATGAGCTCGCTCGCGGGCGCCTTCAACGCCTGCTCGACGCTCTTCACGATGGACCTCTACCAGAAGTTCCGGCCCGGCGTCACGCAGCATCAGCTGGTGTGGACCGGTCGCGTCGCCACGGCCGTGATGGTGCTCATCGGGCTCCTCTGGATCCCCGTGATCCAGGGTGGGAAGGGACTCTACGACTACCTCCAGGGCGTGCAGGGATATCTCGCACCCCCGATCTTCACGGTCTTCTTCTTCGGCGTCTTCATGAAACGCCTCAACGCGAAGGGGGCGCTAGCGGCGCTCGTCGCAGGTTTCCTGCTCGGCGCCTTCCGTCTCGCCGTCGACACACCGGTCAGCCTGCAGCTCGGAAGTCTGACGCACGGATACGCGCCGGGCTCGCTCTTGTGGATCGTCAACAACATCTACTTCCAGTACTACAGCCTGTTCATCTTTGTCGTCTCGGCCGCAACGATGCTCGTCGTGAGCTATGCGACGCCGGCGCCCGCAGAAGAGCGCCTCGTAGGGCTCACCTATGCGACGGTGACCGCGGAGCAGCGGCAGCAATCCCGCTCGAGCTGGAGTCGCGGGGACGTGAGTGCCTCAGCCATCGTGCTGCTCTTGATTCTCGCGGCCTACCTGTATTTCCGGGGCTGACGTGCGCCAGTACCCAACGCTGCCGTTGATGGCCCTCCTCGTGCTGCTCGCCCCGTGCCCGGGGGCGGCCCAGCGCAGAACGCCGAGCTTTGATCGCGGGTGGCACTTCCACCTGGGGGATCTGGTGGGGGCCCAGGAGGTCGCCTTCGACGACTCCGGCTGGCGGACGCTCGACGTGCCGCACGACTGGAGCATCGAGGGGGAGTTCAGCGACACGAACCCCGCGGGAGTTGCCGGCGGCGCGCTGCCGGGCGGCGTCGGCTGGTACCGCAAGACGTTCTCCGTTGCCGCAGCGGACACCGGAAGGGTGGTGTTCGTCGAGTTCGACGGGGTGTACCGGAACAGCGAGGTCTGGATCAACGGGCAGCTCGTTCCGGTACGAGCTGACCCCGCACCTCCGCTTCAGCCGGGCCCGGAACGTGATCGCCGTGCGCGTCGACAACTCGCGGCAGCCCAACTCACGCTGGTACTCAGGCTCCGGCATTTACCGTCACGTCCGGCTGGTCATCACGGATCCCCTGCACGTGGATTAGTGTGGCAAGTATGTGACCACTCCCGACGTGACCGCGGACTCGGCTCGCGTGACGATACGCACCGCCATCCGCAACGCGTCGCACGCCGACCAGCCGATCACGCTGCGGACGGTCGTCTACGATGCCGCCGGCAAGGAGGTGGCGGCCGCAGCATCCGAGGCCCGCGTGCCGCGCGACTCCGTCACCGAGACCGCGCAGGACCTGATCGTCCGGAGCCCGACGCTCTGGTCCGTCGAACGACCGTACCTGTACCGGGCCGTCTCGCGGGTGACGTGCCGGGGGATCTTGTGCGACGATTACGCCACGCCGTTCGGGGTGCGGACGTTTTCGTTCGATGCCGGCCAGGGCTTCATCCTCAACGGCACGCGGCTCAAGATCCGGGGCGTGTGCATGCATCACGACCTAGGGAGCCTGGGCGCCGCCGTGAACACCCGCGCGCTCGAGCGACAGCTCCAGATCATGAAAGCGATGGGTGTCAACGCCATCCGCACCTCGCACAACCCGCCCGCTCCCGAGCTGCTCGATTTGGCCGACCGCATGGGCTTCATCGTGATGGACGAGGCCTTCGACATGTGGAAGAAGGAGAA
>QHVD01000249.1 GCA_003222235.1 Gemmatimonadota bacterium
TATGTTTACGGCCCTCTCCGACCAGATTGCCGCCGTCCTCAAGCGGCTCACGGCTCGTGGCGTGCTCTCGGACGGGGACGTGACCGACGCGCTCCGGGAGATCCGGCGCCACCTGCTCGAGGCGGACGTCAGCTTCGAGGTGACGCAGGGCTTCGTCGAGCGGGTGCGGGAGCGGGCCGTCGGGGCGATTCAGGTGAAGTCGGTGAGCCCCGGTCAGCAGGTCGTGAAGCTTGTCCACGACGAGATTGCGCGGATGCTCGGCGCGGCCGTCGGGCCCGATGGCCGGCTCGCAGCCCCACACCGGCCTGCGCCCCTGCAGTTCGCCTCGGTGGGGCCGACGGTGATCCTGCTGGTCGGGCTCCAGGGCTCGGGGAAGACGACGACTGCGGCGAAGCTCGCGCGGCGCCTGAAGCTCGAGCACAAGGCGCCGGGCCTCGTGGCGGCGGATCCGTACCGGCCAGCGGCGCGGGAGCAGCTCGAGCAACTGGGCGAGCAGGTCGGCGTCCCGGTATTCCCCGGGAAACGGGAAACGGGAAACACCGCCGTCGTGGACTTGGCGCGCGGCGCGCTGCGCGACGCCGAGGCGGAGCGCTGCCGCACGGTCGTTGTGGACACCGCTGGGCGGCTGCAGATCGACGCCGAGCTCATGGATGAGCTGCGAGCCTTGAAGGCGGCCCTGAGTCCGCGGGAAGTGCTTTTGGTGGCGGACGCGATGACGGGGCAGGACGCCGTACGCATCGCGCGCGGGTTCCACGAAGGCGTCGGGCTGACGGGCGTGATCCTGACGAAGCTCGATGGCGACGCGCGCGGCGGTGCCGCTCTGTCGATCAACGGCGTGACCGGCGTGCCGATCAAGTTCATCGGCACGGGCGAGCATGTCGGGGCAGGGCATGCCCTGCCCGACCTGGAGCCGTTCGACGCCGTTCGCATGGCGGGGCGGATCCTGGGTCAGGGCGACGTGGTGGCGCTGGTGGAGCGCGCGGCGGCGGCGGTGGATGGGGAGGAGGCGAAGCGTCTCGAGCGCAAGGCGCGCTCGAAAAAGGGGATGGACCTCGAGGATTTCCTCGTCGCGCTGCGGCAGATGCAGCAGATGGGGCCGCTCAAGCAGGTGCTCGCGCTCCTGCCGGGCGTGCCGGCGAAGGCGCTCCAGGGTCTCCGGGGGGGGGGAGACGAGCGCATCAAGCACGTCGAGGCGATCGTACTCTCGATGACCCCGGACGAGCGGGCCGATCCGTCCGTCCTCAATGGGTCGCGGCGCTTGCGGATCGCGAAGGGATCGGGGCGTCCGGTGCAGGAAGTGAACAGGCTGCTGGAGCAGTTTCAACAGATGCGCAAGCTTCTGAAAAGGACCTGAGAACTATGGCGACTCGCATTCGCCTGCGGCGCGTGGGGCGGAAGGGGCAGAGCTATTTCCGGATAGTGATCGCGGACCAGCGGGCCGCCCGGGACGGGCGGTTCGTGGCCACGATCGGGCACTACAACCCGCGCACCGACCCCGCCAAGGTCGAGGTGAACGCGGAGCAAGCACTGGCGTGGCTCGCGAAGGGAGCGCAGCCGACCGACACGGTGCGCTCGCTCTTGAAGAAGGCGGGAGTACTGGGCAAACGGCCCGCGTAGTCGCGCGGCTGCGCAAGCCGCACGGGCAGAAGGGGGAGGTGGCGATCCACCCCCTGGTTGAGAACCCGGGCACCGTCTTCGCCCCCAGGGCGCGGCTATACGTGGTAACCGAGGACCGCAAGGTCGTGGCGGGTCCGCTGGTGGTGGCGCGGCGCCGTGCCTACCACCGTGACTGGCTGCTCGGGTTCGTGGGAGTCACGTCGCGGGCGGCGGTCGAGCCGTGGCGAGACCACTTCATCGCCGTGGAAGACGCCCGTGCTGACGATTAACGTCGTGACACTCTTCCCGGAGGTGTTCGCGGCGCCGTTTGGGGTCAGCATTCCGGGTCGCGCCGCCGAGCGGGGGCTGGTCCGCTACCGCCTGGTGCAGTTGCGCGACTACACGCACGACCGGCACAAGACCGTGGACGACTATCCGTACGGGGGCGGTGCCGGGATGGTGCTCAAACCCGAGCCCTTTTTCGAGGCGGTGGAGGACCTGCGGGCGGGCCCGCCGATTGTGCTGCTGTCGGCTCGCGGCCGGCCGTTCTCGCACGAAGCGGCGGTGCGGTTCGCGGTTGGGAAAGAGCTCACGCTGCTGTGCGGCCACTACAAGGACGTGGATCAGCGCGTGGCGGATGGGCTCGGGGCGGAGGAGTTGTCGATCGGGGACTTCGTGCTGTCGGGCGGCGAGCCGGCAGCCCTGTGCGTGGTCGACGCCGTGGTGCGCCTCCTGCCGGGTGCGCTCGGAGATCACGAGTCAGCGGCCAGCGACTCGCATTACGAAGGCTTGCTCTCGCCGCCGAGCTACACGCGGCCGCCGAGCTATCGCGGAATGGACGTGCCGGCAGTATTGTTGAGCGGCGATCACGAGAAGATTGCGGCTTGGCGCGCGGCGGAAGCCGCCCGGTTGACGCGCGAGCGGCGGCCCGACCTGTGGGCTAAACATCTAGACGCACAGACGCAATAGGCTAGACGCACAGACGCGTTAGACGCACAGACGCACAGGGGATTGAGGGGACAGGGTATGGACCGACTGAGAGCGATCGAGCGGGAGGGAGTGAAGACCAACCTCCCCGCGTTCGATCCCGGCGACACGATCCGCGTGATGGTGCGCGTGCGCGAGGGCGACAAGGAGCGGCTGCAGGCATTCGAAGGCGTGTGCATCGCGCGTCGCGGCGGCGGAATCAACGCGACGTTCACGGTGCGCAAGATCTCGGCGGGCGTGGGCGTGGAGCGGATCTTTCCGCTGCACGCCCCTTCGATCGCGGCCATCGAGTTGGTCCGCAAAGGCCGCGTGCGCCGCGCCAAGCTCTACTTCCTGCGGCGCCTGGCCGGCAAGTCGGCGCGCATCCGCGAGAAGCGCGCCGTCATCGTGCCGGAAACGGAGCAGCAACAGGCGTGAGGGGTCCCCGCCCCACGCTCGAGCGCGAAGCGGCGCTGTGGAGAGCGCGGGGTGGGGGAGGCGGGCTCGTCGCCGGGCTCGACGAAGCGGGGCGCGGTCCCCTGGCGGGTCCGGTGGTGGCCGCGGCGGTCGTGCTTCCCGCGTTCTGCCGGCCGATCCGGGGCCTGCGCGACTCCAAGCTGCTCGTCCCCGCCGCCCGGCTCCGCCTCGCAAGCCTGGTGCGGCAGCGCGCCCTCGCGGTGGCGGTCGGCGCCGCGAGCGTGCGCGAGATTGATCGGCTGAACATCCTGCGCGCGAGCATCCTCGCCATGCGGCGCGCCCTCGTGCGGCTCCCGATCCGTCCCGACCACATCCTGGTGGACGGCCTCCCCTGTCCCGGGCTCGGGTGGCCGCACGACGCCATCGTCGGCGGCGACGCCCGCTGCCACTCGATCGCGGCGGCCTCCGTCATCGCGAAGACGGTGCGGGATCGGCTGATGGACCTGCTTGCGGAGCGGCATCCCGCCTACGCGTGGGCGAGCAACAAGGGCTACGGCACGCCCGAGCATCTGGCCGCCCTCGCCGAGCACGGCTTCACCCCACATCATCGCAAGAGCTTCGCACCGGTGGTGCAGCTGCTGCTCGTCTAGCCCGTCCTGGCTAACGGCCGGCGAACAGCGCCATCCGCTTCTCGTTGAAGGCCACGATCCCCTCCCGCGCGTCCTCGCTCTGGAACAGCTGCTGTTGCAGCTCGCGCTCCAGTGCCTGCCCCGACCCGAGCGGCAGCTCCGCGCCCGAGTGCACGGCGCGCTTGATGAGCCCCACGGCGCGGGCCGCCTTGTGGGGCGGGCAAAACTGCCTGGCGTAGAGTGTCACTTGCTCCCAGAAGGTATCGGCGGGAAAGATCTCGTTGACAAGCCCGAGCTCCTTCCCCGCCTCGAACGAAAGGGTCTCGCCCCTCGCCATCATCTCGATCGCGCGCGAGTTGCCGACGATCTTCGCCACGCGCTGGGTGCCGCCGAGCCCGGGCAAGACGCCGAGGTTCACCTCCGGCAGCCCGATCCGGCCGCCGTCCCGCTTGGCGAGCCGGACATCGCACGCCAGCGCCATGACCGTTCAGCGCCGCGACCGTGAGCTTGGGCGTATGCTCCAGCCGGTTCAGCGTTTCGTTGGCGTACAGGGAGAAGTGGTACAGGAAGCGGGGGGTGACCCGCTGCATCATACCGATGTTCGCTCCGGCGGAGAAGAACCGCTCGCCGCGACCGGACAGAACGACGACGTGGACGTCGTCGTCGAACCGCGCCTTCACGATGGCGTCGTCGAGCTTGCGCATCACGTCGAACGTGTACGTGTTCGCCGGCGGATTGTCGAGCTCGATGAAGCCAACCCCATCCTCGACGCGATAGTGCACCAGTCCCCTCGGCTGCTCCTGCTCGTCCCGCGGTCGCTCGACACCGATCATGGTCGTCGTCATGTCCCACTCGCCTGGTTAGCTTGCCATTGAATCCCGGTTGCGATTGAATCGCCGACTCCGGCCGCGACCTCCACCGCGATCTTGCCCAGCTGCTCCGCGCGCGCGAGGCGCTCGAAGGCGCTACGAGCCTCCGGAAGGGGATAGACCCGGTCCACGAGCGGCCGCAGCGCGCCGCCGGCGAGCACTGCCACCACCTCCGCATACTCCGCCGTATTCCCGAGCGTCGAGCCCATTATGGTGTACTGGTTCCAGAACAAGCGCCGCACGTCCGTCACCACGCGCGGGCCTGTCGTGCCTCCGCAGGTGACCAGCCGGCCGCCCTTGGCGAGGCAGCGCAGCGAGTCCTCCCACGTCGCCTCACCGACGTTCTCGACGACCACGTCCACCCCGCGCCGCCGGGTGAGCGCGCGCACCTCCTGGGCGACGGATTGGGTCCGATGATTCAGGGTGACATCGGCGCCGAGCTGTTTCGCCTGCGCGAGCTTCGCGTCGCTCGAGCTGGTTGCGAACACGCGCGCGCCCCGCAGCTTGGCGATCCGGAGCGCCGTGAGCGACACGCCGCCGCCGATCCCCCACACCAGCACGGTCTCACCGGATTGCAGCCGGGCGCGCGTCGTCAACATCCGCCAGGCGGTGAGCGACACGAGCGAGAACGCCGCCGCCTCGGCCCAGGTGAGGGGCGGGTCGAGCGCCGGCACTTTGACCACGTTGGCCTCGGGCACCATGACGTACTCGGCCAGAGTGCCGGGCACGTGCTCGCCCAACACCTGGAAATTGACGCACAGCGACTGCTCACCGGCGCGGCAGAACTCGCACGTGCCGTCCCAGATGCCGGGATTGATCATCACCGCGTCGCCCGGCTTCACCGTCGTGACGTCGGCACCGACCGTGTCCACGATGCCCGCCCCGTCGGACCCGAGGATGTGCGGGAAACGCTGCTCGCCGGGAAGGCCGCGCACGACGAAGAGATCCAGGTGGTTGAGCGCGGCGGCGCGCACCGCCACCCGCACCTCCCGGGCGCCGAGCAGCGCCGGAGAGCCCGGCGCGGGCACATCCGCGATTTCTATCTGCTCGAGCTCGCCCGCCGCGCGAATGACGCACGCGCGCATTGTGCGTCGGTCGGCCGATACAACGTCGGTTCGCTCCATATGGGCAACGCATGCGCCACCGGCGGGCGTCGCAGGGCCCGGTCTCTCCGCGCCCCACAACCGCCCTTGCTGGCGGCTTCTCAGGCGATCAGGGTAAGCCTGGCGAACGCGGAACGGAAGGGTCGTTCGTCAGGGGAAGCACACCTGCGCCGCAGCCCGGAGGGCCTTCGCAGGCCGTGGGGGCCGTCCCGTTCGTGCGACAAGCGCGGGTGAGAGTGGTCTGGCCGATCGCGGCTCCCACCACGCGGGGCGAACATGTGAGGTCAAGCATGTTGCGTTCTCGCTACCCCGCTGGTCCAGGTGAAGCGCGTTAGCGCCACTACTTCGGACGCAGCCGCCCCTGCAACCGCTGTGCCGATTCAGGCCGTCCACAACCCGCGCCGGGTGAGGGCCACACTCAACAGCGAACCGCACGGAATCGGGGCCCGCCGGATATGTCGCGGCCCTAACTTAATGCAGGAGGTCCGCCGACCCTAGCGTTTCGCGCGCTTCAGTTCGTGACGGAACTCGTCCAGTGGGCGGGTGCTCACGATGTCGCGCGCCTCCAACCCCGCCCGTCGCGCCAGGTCCACGGCGTAGCGCATGAATGTCAGGTTGTTCGGCTGGTGGCTGTCGGTGGACAGTACGAAGCGGACACCGCGCTGCTTCGCTGCGGCGGCGAGGGTGTCGGGGAGGTCCATGCGCTCCGGGTGCCCGTTCAACTCCAGGAGGCAGCCCGACCGAGCAGCCGCCTGCGCGAGCGTGTCGAAATCCAGCGGATAGGGCTCTCGTTTCCCGAGGAGCCGGCCGGTCGGATGCCCTATCGCGTCCACCCAGGGATGCTCCGCTGCCCCCACCAGCCGCCGCGTCAATTCTGCCTCCGTCTGGTTCGTGCCGTAGTGGACCGTTGCCACGACGTAGTCGGCATCGGCCAGCACATCGTCCGGGAGGTCCAGCTGTCCGCTTTCCAGGATGTCGAGCTCCACGCTCTTCAGAATCGTGAAGCCGCGGTTCGCGGCGTTCCACTCCTCGATTGCCCGCCACTGCTCCCGCAGCCGCTTTGGGTCGAGGCCGCGAGTCATGGTCACGCGCTTCGAGTGGTCCGTGATGGCGATGTAGTCGTACCCGAGCGCGCGCGCGGCCCGTGCCATCTCGTCGACCGTGGCCTGCCCGTCCGTGGCGCTGGTGTGCATCTGGAGGTCGGCGCGGACGTCCTTCAGCTCGACGAGCTTCGGGAGCCGGTGCTCGCGGGCGAGGGCGATCTCGCCCCGCGCCTCGCGCAGCTCGGGAGGGATCCAGTCGAGGCCGAGCTTGGCGTAAATCTCCGCCTCGGTCGCTCCCGCGACGCGGCGTGTTCCCTTGAAGAGCCCGTACTCGTTCAGCTTGAGCTCGCGGTCCTGCGCGATCTTGCGCAGCTCCACGTTGTGGGCCTTCGACCCCGTGAAGTATTGCAGCGCGGCGCCGTACGCCGCGGGCTCGACGGCGCGCACGTCCACCTGAAGCCCGCCGCGCAGTTTCACGGTCGAGCGCGTCTCGCCCTGGGACAGCACCTCGGCGACCTCGCCGTATTTCACAAATCGGTCCATGATCTTGGTGCTGTCGGTGCAGGTGACGAGGACGTCCAAGTCGCCGATACTCTCCTTGCGGCGCCGGTAACTGCCCGCCACCGCGATCTGCGTGATCCCCCCGCCCGCCTCGAGGTGGGCGACGATGGCGTTCGCTTGGGCTTCGGCCTCGTGCAAGAGCAGTCGGCGCTCGCTCACCTGTGCCGCGCCGAGCCCGGTCCGGATCTTCTCTTCAATCTTGGGCCCGAAGCCCTTGAGCTTCTGGATCCGCCCTTTGTTGAGCGCCGCGGCCAGGTCGGCAGCCGACGTCACCTTCAGCTTTTTGTGCAGCAGCTTCACGCGCTTGGGCCCCAGGCCGGGGATGCGGAGCAGGTCGAGCAGCCCGGCCGGGAGTTTCGCGGCGAGCTGCTTGCGGAGCGGAAGCTCGCCGGTCTTCACGATGTCCGTGATCTTCTCCGCCAGGTCCTCGCCGATGCCCGGGATCTCGGTGAGGTCCTTGCCCCCTGAGTGGACCAGCTCGGCGATGGGCTCGGGGTAGTCGCGGATCGTCCGCGCGGCGTTGCGGTAGGCCCGCACGCGGAACGGATTTGCGTCCTGGATCTCGAGGAGATCGGCGACCTCGTCGAACACGCGGGCGATGTCGGGGTTTTGCATGGCGCGGGCGGTAGAGGACGGTAAAAGACGGTAGAAGACGGTAGAGGTCAATCCCACCACCTCTACCGTCCTCTACCGCCTTCTTGCGCCTCTTTTGTTCCCGTGCTAATTCAGCCCCTTCCCTCGCCTGCCGGAGAACGACGCCATGACGTGCGGCACTCCCTTGCTCAAGCAGCTGCCGGCTGCTTTCCTCGGTGCGGCCCTCGTCCTCGCCTTCCAGCCTTCCCTCGCCGCGCAAGCGCAAGCGACGACCGGGGTCATCCGTGGGGTCGTGTCCGATCCCTCGGGCAATGTCGTAGCGGGGGCGCGGGTGATCGTCACGGACGTCGAAACGCGGTTCCAGCGGACCGTCGTCACCAACGAGAAGGGCGTCTTTGTCGCGCCCCTGCTCCCGCTCGGCACGTACGAGGTGACGGCGAGAGGCGTGGGGCTCGGCGAGAAAAGGCAGACCGGTATCGTCCTGCGCGTGGGTGAGACGGTCGACCTCGCCTTGAAGCTCGAGCCGGTCGAGCTGGGCGCGGTCACGGTGACGGCGACGCCGGTGGTCGATGTGACTAGGGTGGAAACGTCCACGCGGCTCCCGAACCGGGCGGTCACGGGACTGCCGAACAACGGGCGCAACTACCTCAATCTGACGCTGCTCACACCCAACGTCGCGATCGTGCAGGGGCCGGATGGCGACGAGCTCACCGTCGCCGGCCAGCGCGGCATCCACAACAATGTCTCGGTGGACGGAGCCGACTTCAACAACCCCTTCTTCGGAGAGCAGCGCGGCGGCCAGCGCCCACCGTTCACGTTCAACCTCGACGCCGTGCAGGAGATCGTCGTCACCGCCGGGGGCGCGACGCCCGAGTTCGGCCGGTCGGGCTCCGGTTTCGTCAACGTCATCACGAAGTCCGGCACCAATCAGCTGCGGGGTTCGGTCCACTACTTCGGCAAGTTCGACGCGATTTCCGGCACGCCGGAGCATCGTTTCCCCGGCGGCACGGTGCAGAGCTTCGAGCCCGACTTCAGCCAGCATCAGTTCGGCTTCACGCTCGGTGGTCCGCTCAAGCGCGACAAGGCGTTCTTCTTCATCGCCTACGACCAGCAGATCTACGACGAGGTGAAGCAAAAGAACCGGCCGTCGAGCCCGGCGCTCGACTCGCTCACGGCGTGGATGGATACTGCGTTCGGCGGCACGCTCCGGGGGGACTTCGGGCCGATCTCGCGCACCAACAACGCGCGCGCGGGTCTCGTCAAGATCGACTGGCGCCTCTCCGACCGCCACAACCTATCGCTCAAGTACAACCACACCTGGTCCCAGCAGGAGAACGGGACGTTCGACGTGGACACGTGGGCCAAGAGCGCCAACGGCCTGGAAAAGGACTACTCCAACGCGGTGAACGGGAGCCTCGTGTCCTACCTCTCGTCGCGCGCGGCGAACGAGTTCCGGTTCCAGTACTCGCGTGAGGAGCGACCCCGCCCGTATCCGGGCCCCACCAGCCCCGCCCTCGGGCCGAATCCCACGGGCCCCGGCCCGCGGCCGTTCCCGGACACGGGGATGGACTTTGCCAACGGCTTCCGCTTCGGGCTGCCGTTCTTTCTGCCGATCACGTACTACGACACGCGCGTGCAGCTCCTCGACAACGTCTCCTACGCCCGCGGCGATCATTTCTTCAAGGCCGGCGCCGAATGGAACCGGGTGGAGTCGGTGCAGACATTCATCGGGTTCGCAGACGGCCGCTTCATCTTCGACGGCGTGAACGGCTTCCTGAATTACGTCGCCAGCGGACCGGGCTTCGTGGAGTGCAGCCACGGCGCGACGGTCTACACGCGTTCCACCGGGGTGTGCGATTCAATCGGGGTCAGGGATATGATCGTCGTCAGGGACCCCATCGTCGGGCCCGTGCTCCTCTACCTGCAACAGGCCGGGGTGGGGGGCCGCACGGTGATTGACGCAGGCACCCAGTCGATCCCGCAGCACGAGCTGGCGCTGTACCTCCAGGACACCTGGAAGCCGTCGCCGAAATGGACGATCGACTACGGGCTGCGCTGGGAGGCGCAGATCGAGCCGGATCCGATCACACCACCTCAGTCGGTGTTCTTCCAGCCGTTCATCGGGAAGACCGTGAGCAACGGCACGGGGCCGTACGCGTTCCCCTCCGACGGCACGATTCCGTCCGACTGGAAGATGTTTCAACCTCGGTTCGGGTTCGCATTCGATCCGGGCGCCGACGGCCGGCAGGTGCTCCGCGGCAACGCTGGGCTCTACTACGCGCGCATCCCGGGCCTGAACCTCGCGAGCTCGCGCAGCACCAACGGCTCCATCGGGCAGACCCTGTTCGGCTCGAGCGCCACGATCCCGATCGGCCTGGCGCCTCCGCCGTACAGCAGCCTGCTCACGCCTCCGAGCGGGACCCCGATTTTCCCCGACGTGTTCGTCTTCGACAAGGACTTCGAGAACCCGCGTACGCTCACGGCGACTCTGGGCTACGAGCGGCGGATCACGAGCGACCTGGCCGCGTCGATCACGTACACGCACTCGCGCACGGATCACCTGACGCGCTTCATCAACCGCAACGACGCGCTCTTCGGGAAGCCGTGGGGAACGGGGCTGCCGGGGCTGCCGGGGAACACCAACGGGATCAACACGCTGACCACGGTCGAGTCGAGCGCCAAGTCCCGCTACAACGCCGTGACGATCGGCCTGAAGCAGACGCTCGATCCGCGAGTCCAGTTCCAGGTCAACTACACGCTGTCGTTCGACAAGTCCGACGACGACAACGAGCGCGACCCCTTCACGTTCCGCTACGCCCGCGCCGACAACCTCGCGCCCGAGTATAACTGGAGCGACCGGGATCAGCGCCACCGCGTCAACGGCTGGCTCCTGGCGAGGCTCCCGGGTGATGTCTATCTCAACAACCGCGTCAGCTACTACTCGGCTCAACCTACCTCGATGAGCTGCGGCCCGAGCTCGTTCAGCCCGTTCGCGCCGCCGCGGGGCGAGCGGGCGACCTCGCCGGCGGACCGGAACTGCGCGGACGGCAGCGTGCTAACGCGGAACACGCTCCGCAAGGACAACGCGTTCTTCTCGTGGGACGTCCGGGTCTCGCGGCCCTTGGATCTCGGGCCGCAGGGGCAGTTCGAGGCCATCGTCGAGATCTTCAACCTGACGAACACCGACAACTTCAAGGACCCCGCGTACGGCGGCTTGCTCTTCAACTTCGACGGCACTATCCGGTCGGGCCTGGGCGACCCGCGGCAGTTGCAGGCGGGGGTGCGGTGGAGCTTCTGAGCAACACGATCCCCGCCATTCGCCGCATCTCCTCCTGTTTCGCCTTCGGGTACAGCCGGGCGATGAGCCTCCACAGCCACGCGAGCCGCATCGTCCGCTTGAGGCGCAACGACTCGTCCCACGTCGAGCGGAACTCTGCTTCGTGCCACCCCTGCGACTCGAAAAACCGCGTGCCCTCGGGCGGGGCGAATTGGAACGGCGCCTTGCCGCGGGCGAGGGCCGGCCCCCACGTCTTCGCCATCATTTTGAGCAGCCGGGGCGACGCGAGGTCGATGAGCCACCACTGGAATGCGGCCTGGGTGGCGAGGTCCCATGCGAGGGTGGCGACGTCCTCGGGCGAGAGATAGATGAGGAGCCCCTCGCTTACGACCAGCACCCGGCTCGCGGCCACGCCGATCTGCGCGAACAGGACCCGCCGCCGCCCGACGTCGCTCAAGTCCACGCCCGCGTATTCCAGCACGCACGCCGGGCGCTCGCCCGCGAGCTGCTCCTTCTTGTACGCCACGACGTCGGGGAAGTCCACGTCGATCCAGCGAAGCGATGGCGGGAGCGGCAGCCGGTAGGCCCTAGTGTCGAGCCCCGCCGCAAGATTGAGCACCGTGTCCACACCGTCCCCCTCGACCGCTCGGAGGATCAGCTCGTCCATCACGGCCGTGCGGACGATCATCGGCCACGCCCAGGCGCGGCCCTTCGGCATCTCGGCGACGATCTGCTCCCCTCGCGGTCCCGCGAGCCGACGGGCGTACGGGTCGCGGAACAGCGCGTCGGGACGCTCCGATTCCATCGCCCGGTAGATCGCCACCCAGCGGGCTGTGTCCGAAACGTGGGTGATCGCGCCGGTCACGTGACCCTCCAGGAGATGACGGGGCCGTAACGCGTCATATCTTTACTCCTCGTGTCGGCGCCCGAAATCTACCTGTCGCTCGTCGTCCCCGTGCGCAACGGGGCCGATCGCCTCGCAGTGCATCTCGAAGCGCTCCGGGCCTTCGTCTGCGCTCAAGCCCGCCCGGCCGAGCTGATCCTCGTCGACGATTGCAGCGAGTCCGCGGCTGCTCAGCTGCTGGCGGAGTTCGGTCGCGACGCAGCAGAGACGGGTGAGCGGGTCACTCTCCTGCGAAACCAGGAGAACAGAGGGAAAGGCTTTTCGGTCGCGCGCGGGATCCGGGCCGCGCGCGGCCGGTACCGCGTCTTCACCGACGCCGATCTGGCCTATCCGCTGGAGGAAATCCCCAAGATCGTGCGCGATCTCGAAACCGGGAGCGACGTCGCGATCGCCTGCCGCGTCCTCCCCGAGTCGCGCTACGTGATGAGCCCCTCCTTCTTCTACTATCTCTACACGCGGCACGTGATGAGCCGGGTCTTCAACCGGGTGGTGCGGCTGGCCCTGTTGCCGGGGATCCTCGACACGCAGGCCGGGCTCAAAGGCTTCACCGCGCGCGCCGGCGAGGTGATCTTCTCGCGCCTCACGGTTCCGGGCTTCGGCTTCGACGTCGAGTGCCTGTACATCGCCCGGAAGCACCGCCTCACGGTCAGGCAGACGGCGGTGCACTTTCGCTACGACGACGAGCCGAGCACGGTGCGCTTCGCCGCCGACGCGGCGCAGATGCTGCGGGACCTGGTGAAGATCCGTTGGAACGACTGGCGAGGGCGCTACGCCTGACGAGCGCCGCCTGGTCGTGAACGCCGACGACTTCGGCTTGTCGGCGGGCGTGAACCGCGGCATCCTGGAAGCCCATTCGGCGGGTGTCGTGTCGTCGGTGTCCGTGCTCGTGAACCTGCCCGCCTGGGAAGACGCCGCGCCCCGCCTGGGCGCCGCGGGTCCGGGGCTGGGCGTCGGCCTGCACTTGAATCTCACGGCGGGCAAGCCCCTCTCGCGTGGCGGAACGCTGTGCGATGCCCGGACCGGCGGGTTCCACCCGCTCACCGCACTGGTCGTCCGCGCCCTCGCTGGGCGGATCGATCCCGCCGACGTCGCCGCCGAGTGTGCGGCACAGGTCGCGCGGCTACGGGGGGCGGGCGTCGCGATCACGCATCTCGACAGTCACCGGCACGTGCATGTCCTCCCCGGTGTATGGCGGGCCGCGGTGGAGACGGCGCGGCGGCAGGGCGTCCCGGTCGTGCGCGTCCCGCTCGAGTCCCTCGGCGCGAACCCCGGAAACTGGCCCGCGCTCGTGAAGAAAGTCGCACTGGCGGCGGCCTGGCGGGTCGCGTCGCCCGGCGCGCCCGCTCCACGGTCTGCCGACCGGTTCTTCGGCATCTCGCTCCAGGGCGGGGCGGAATTCCTGCCGCGACTGCTGGCGCTGCTCGACCGGCTCGAGCCGGGCACGACGGAGCTGGTGGTGCACCCGGGGTATCCAGACGGCGATCTCGCGGATTGGGACCGGTACGTCGCGCCGCGCGCTGCCGAGCTGGCTGCGCTCACGGCGCCGGTTGTGCGGGAGCGGATCCGGCGCGGGGACTTCCGGCTGATTCACTTCGGAGCGCTGTGACGAGCAGGTCGCGCTGCATGGCGAGCCACGCCACGAGGCAGGGAATCCCCTTCACCCGCCAGGGGATCAGGATCTCCGCCTTTACCCACCGCGGCACGATGTCCACGTCGTGCAGCACCATGACGAAGAGCGTCAGCGCCATGATCGCGGTCCGCAGCCGCTGGGGCCCGAAGCTCACGTACCAGATCACGATCCCCGTGTAGGCGATGATGAACGTGGCCCGCTCCGACTGGTGGTTGAAGAGCACGACGTAGACCAGGAGCGAACAGAGAAACAGGCGCCGGAACTCCGGGTCGCCCCAGCGCGTCCGGCCCAGGCCGAGCGGCAGGAGCAGCAGTGCCGTCGCCGCGAGCTGCACCGGCCAGTTGGGCCAGTCGGCGCCGAGCCACATGTAGAGGTACTGCATCATCGAGTAGCCCCGGTTCAGCGTGTCGGCCGCTTCGATCGCCCGCCAGGACCGGTACTGGGCCATGAGCTCTTGCGCCGGCACCACGAGGAGCGGGAGCGTCGCGAGCGCGGCCGCCGCGCCGAGGAAGATCAGCCCGAACCGGACGCGACGCGGGTGCAACACCGCGACCGGAAGGAGCGCGAGCGGGAATAGCTTGATCGCCGCGCCGAGCGTGATCTCCGTCGCCGCCTCGCGCTGGCGCGTTCGCTCGCACGCGACGAAGGCGAGGATCATCAGCGCGGTGACGAGCGAGTTGCTCTGGCCGTACTGCATGGCGAACAGCACCTCGAGGTAGAGCAGCGCGAGGGCGAGCGTGGCCGGACGCCCGGGGAGGAGGCGGTCGAGCGCGTACCAGAGCAGCAGCGCGTTGAGCAGGCTCCAGCAGAAGAACGCCAGCGCGAACGGGAGGTACGCGAGCGGCGCGAAGAGCAGCGCGAACGTCGGGCTGTACTTGTAGTAGTCGAGATGCTGATCGGGGTGTGCCGCGTACAGATCCCGGCCGGCGAGCAGGTTGAGAGTTG
>QHVD01000570.1 GCA_003222235.1 Gemmatimonadota bacterium
AGCCAAGCGCGTCGATGTCGTGGTGGTCGCGGCGTTCGACCGCTTCGGGCGCTCGGTGCGTCATCTCGTGGAGGCGCTCGACCTCTTCCGTCACTTGGGCTGCGAATTCGTGTCGCTTCGCGAGCAGATCGACACCGGGTCAGCCCTCGGGCAGGCGGTCTTCACGATCATCGCCGCCATCGCACAGTTGGAGCGCAGCCTGATCGTGGAAAGGGTGAAAAGCGGTTTGCGTCGCGCACGAAGTGAGGGAAAGACACTCGGCCGCCCACGCCTCCGAGTGGACGAGCGGCAGCTTCGGATCGTCGTCAACCAGAAGCTGCCCGTCCGCGCCGCCTCCAAACTGCTCGGCGTGTCGCCGTCGTCGTACCTGCGCCTGGTTCGCCAGCACCATGCCAACGGCAGCGCGGCGGTGACGGGAGGCATTGCATGAACCGCCATCCCTCCTACGTCCTCGCCCTCTCGAACGACGATCTCATCCTGAACCGCCTGAAGGAGCGGGGGCATCGCTTCCGCCGCTCCCTCGGCGTTTCGGTCCGTGGCTGCTTCGAGTTTGCCGTCCTGGTGAATCGGCTCCGCACCGCTGATCCCTCCGAGGTCGCTCGCTGCCTTCGGCTCATCGAGTCGGTGGCAGATGCCCTGCGGCAGACGGACGACGGCGACTGTGTGAAGTGCGCCGCGAAGCTCTGGCTGTTCGCGGCGCGGATCGCAGGGGAAGTATTCCCCGCGCACTCCCATCGCTACCTATGCCTGGCGAAAAGCCTGGTGCCACCCCGTCCCATCCTGTGGAGCTTTACCGATCTCCGCGAGGAGGTGGACGGGTACATCAAGTCTGTGGGCGGAGAAAGGGGACGACTTGCCTGACGAGTTGAGCCGCGTGTTCGAAGTGGTCTGCAAGGGCTGCTCACGTTCCCTCATGACGGTCGAGCGCCTCCGCGATCCCGAGATCGGCGTTCTGGAAGCACACCTTCGTGCATGCTGCCCCTCCGAACCGCTCGGGGACGCTCCTCCGCTGGGTGAGGTGATGCGGCACGTTCGCGTGACAACGGCTGAACGGGTGTAGGGCAGATGCTTCGCACATTGATCCTGCCCGCCGTCGAGCCGCCGTATCTCGTGGTCGAGATCGTCGCCGCACTCTACCACCTGACCGTTCTACCTGCGGAGTTCGGTGACGATGATCTGGAAGCCATCGCGAGGGCACAGGTCCGGGCGAATCGGCTCGACGCCTGCCTCGTCCTCGGAGAGCGCCGGGTGCTCGCGATAGACGCCGAAGGGGTTGAGCGCCGGGAGACCGAGGTTCCTTTTCGTCTGTTCGGCCACTGGATAAGCGCTGCAGTCACCCGCCGGCTGAGGACCGCTCGACCCCTGCCGCCTACGGATGAGGTGCTGCGGAGGCAGACGGCGCTGGAAGCGGCGATCAGGGAATACCCAGCACGACGCGCCGAGGTGCTGCGGCAACGAGGCATGCTACCACCGGCTGACTTCGTGGTTGGGGACCTGACGAAGGGTGGGCGGGATGCTACGCCTGCTGAGCTTGCGGCGCTCTCAGGTCGGCAATCGAACGGCGTGCCCATGGGGCTCGTCGTATGCGCGGACTGCGGGTTCTGGAAGGGAGAGTGCCTCGATCCGAACGCGGAGTTCAGGGGCAAGGTGATGCGGGTCCACTGCGGCTGTGACAACTGGAACCGCTGCGCGGCGTGTGGTGAGACGCTCTACCCCTTCCGGCTCAACGCCAACTACTACGACCAGCGTGAGGGCGCCGTGGTCCATGTGCCAGGCTTCAGCGGCCTGATCCACGAATGCGCTGGAACGAGCCGTCACGATGGATGAACGCTGGCAGATGAACGCTGGCAGCGAATCATTCGGCTCATGGACGAGGCGTTCGCGGACTACCTCACCGGCATGGCCGCCCTGCGGAAGCGCGTCGTGGGCGACGTGAAGCGGAAGGTCCGCGACGGCGAGGTTCTCGACCGCTCACGTCAGGGTGCCAGGTCGAGACCGTCTCCGGCGCGGAAGCGAGGAAGGAAGCGACGATGAACATGCTCGCGGCCACGATCCTCCTCACGCAACTGCACTGCGCGCCGAGCCCGAGCGGCAGCGTGGACTGCTGGGACGCAGCGAAGGGCGGCGCGCCGGTCCTCAAGGTCGAGCCGAACCTCTTAGGCGGATTCGATCTACGCCAGAGCGATGGGAAGCTCGTGCGGTGCGAGAAGAAGGCGAGCGGGGAGACGGAGTGCCGGGTCGTGCAGGAGGGGCGAAGGCAGTGAACCGCCTGCGCTTGTCCTGCGAAGTCGCGGAGTAGCGGTCGTTCCGACCCGCGTCGCGGCGCGTCTTGTCGGGTCGCCCCAGCGGGGTGTAGAGGGCACTGCACGGCCGCCGAGAAGAACTCATTCTCATATGAACATCGTCTTCCGAACGGAGGGCAGAGGCACGGCATCCCTGGCCCTGCTGCTTCTAGCGTTCGGATGCCTTGAACGCGGGGCCGTCACCATCGAGGAACCACCCGGAACCGTGGCATGCCGTCGTGGCCCGGAGTGCGACGCGAAGTGGCAGCGCGCCCTGGAGTGGGTGCGCGCCAACTCACGCTGGAACGTGCTTGAGGCAACGGAGGCGGTCATCAGGACCGAGGGGCCACTCGACACGCTCGTCCCGGCCTTCACCATCCGGCGCCTCGGGCGCAGCGACCAGCCCGGTTCCGACGCTATCGTGTTCGAGGCCGGATGTAGCCCCGAGCGGGTCGGTGTCGCCGTCGATCACATGCCGCCACGCGGGCCTCGGTGGAGGAATGTTTCCGGTGCGGAAGCGAAGCACACGGAGTGCAGCCGGCCCGTTGGCGAGCTGGAGGCGAGCTTCGTCCGCTTCGTGAACGCGGGTGGTGCGATGTCTACGCCTCGTTGACACCAGACTGCGTAGGGGACGCTCGGTGGGGTGCGCTGATCGTGTTGGCGACAACCCGTGCAAGGGACTCCGACCCTTCTCCGAACTCGACCTGGCTTCACGCGCACGGAACTGCACGGCCTGCCGCCTGCGCGAGAGCGTGTCGGATCGCAGACCCGCTGAGTACATCGAGTTCAGGCCATCGAAAGCCTTCCTCGACCTCTGGGCCGCAGTGGTCAGCGGCGTGATCGGCTTCTCTCTCGGCACCATCTTCGGAGAGCGAGGCGTCGCTGGGATTTGCTGGGCGATCCGACGCCTACCGTGGTGGGTCGCGTGGTAGGGCGGGTAATGGGAGCCGACTGAAGGCATGTGGACCTTCTTCGCACCCACGAAGGCGAAGATTGGCGCAAGCCTGATCATCGTTGGCGCGATGTGGGCCTCCGAGTCTCTTGCCTTGCACCTCTGGACGTTCCTCAATGCGGACCTCTTCGCTGAAATGGGGAAGAGGTTTGCAGAGCAGGACCCTCAGCAGATCGGCAAGATGGTTCAAGATATGTTCTCCCGAGGGTGGTTCGGCGGCCG
>QHVD01000571.1 GCA_003222235.1 Gemmatimonadota bacterium
GCGCCGTACAGCCCGTGGAGGCGGAGCGACCAGGAGAGGTTCTGGGGCCTGGCCCCTCCACCGCCGCCCTCGAGCTCCGCGGTTAGCATAGGCTCGAAACCCGCGTTCAGCGACAGCTCGTCCGTGACGAGGAGCTTCTCCCCGTGCTGGAGTCGGTACAGAAAATCGACGAGCCCGTAGACGTCGCCGCGCCCCTGAAGCTGCACGGGGATCGCGAGCAGTCCCGGCTTGTCGGGGCGCGGCTCGCCCGCGGCGTCCACACGATCGAGCTGCACCGCGCTCTCGTCGGCGTACCGCTGCAGCAGTCCCTGCAGCGTTGATGCCGAGAGCGCGGGCGTCGCGCCGCTCACGAGGCGGTCCCGGTCTGCGGCGAAGGCCCCCTGCTGCTCGTCGAGTGCGCGCCGCAGGCGGTCCGTGCTGGCGGCGAGCGTCGCGAGGCGCACCCATTGCTCGCGGCGCGCCCCGTAAGCCGCTTCGCGCTCCGTCCAGCGTTGGCCGAAGGGCAGCACGAGCAGCACCACCACGAGAGCGGTCGCGCTCACGACCGCCCCGCCCAGCACCACCCGCCGCTCGCGCGGCTTAAGGTGCCGGAACGTATCGGAAAGCCAGGGCAAAGCTCTCATATGACTGGTTGCCGATCTGGGCGCGGTTCATCGCCGATAAGAAGTGGACGTCCCTGAACTCGGGCCCCGCGCCGAGCTTGGCGAGGACTCTGGCCGCGTTGGGCGCGTACCCGTCGAGCTGCCAATCGGTTCCGGAGCCGCGCAGCCCCCGCACGAACGCCCCCGGCGGGAGCTCCCGGGAGAGCGCGAGCAGTACCTGCAGCGGGTCCGCGCGCTCGGCGTCAATCGCGCGGATGGCCTGTGCCTGGCGCGCCACGGTCTCGAGCCGCGCCTGCAGCGCGAGGGCCGGCGCGGCACGCCGGCGCAGCGCCTCGAGCCCCGCGTCGAGCTCGCGCGTCGCGCGCGCCCGCCAGACGTCGATCGACGTCAACGCGAACACCAGCGCGACCGCGCACGCCGCCACGGCCAGCCCCACCTCGCGGCGGTGGCGTGTACGGATGCCCCGCCCCAGCTCGGGGGAGACGAGCGTTCTCGCGAAATCCGGCGGGGCGTCGAGGGCGAGCGCGGCGCCGTAGGCGGGCAGGAAGGGACCGGTCACGCTCGAGACCGAGGGGAGCGGCTGGAGCGACGCCGAGGGTAGCAACGCCGCGAGCGCCCGGGCGCGATCCTCACTCCAGGGACTGAGGTAGATCGTGCCGGGGCCGGGGTCGATGGCGAGCGCGGCCGCCGCGCCGGCGATGTCGCCGAACAGCCTCCGGGCGCTGGTGACGCGGCCGCCGCGGATCTCCACCAGACCGATTCCGTCCGTTCGCCCGTCGAACAGCGCCACGACGTCGTGCAGCGGCGCGCGCGCCAGCGCTCGGGACAGCGCGACCGGCGCCGGCTCCACGAGATCCACGGGAGCGATCTGCTCGAGCGCCGCCACCCAGCCCGCGAGCTGCGCCTCCTTCGCGGCGAAGATCAAATCGTCGTCGTCCCGCACGGCGGGCACGAGGTCCTCCGACCGCACGGCGAAAAACCGCTCCGGCTCGAGCCGCAGGATATTGCGGCGCTCGGCCGCAGGCAGGGCGGGCAGCTTCACCCGCTTGGTAAAGAGCAGCGGCCGGTCCGCCGCTCCGAGAGTCTCCCGGAGCGTGCGCACCGCGTCGCCAGGGTCGTCACGGTCCCACTCGACCTCCACGACCTGCGTGCGGGGTCTCGGCCATCCCTCCAGACGGACACCGCGGATGGCGCGGGGCCCGAGCTCCACGCCCAGGCGGGCCATCACAGATCGCGCTCCCGCCACGACTGGAGTGCCAGGCGCCCGCCCCCGATCGCGTATACCGCCTGGATCTCGTGCGTCAGCGGCGACCCGGCGCGCCAGCCGCGGCTCACGATGAGGATCCGGCTCGGCATGATCGCCGTTCGGGACAGGGCGGCTCGGACCGCCACAGCGCCGCCGCGCAGCAGGTCCTCCACGACCGCGGTGGAGGTGAAGGTTTCACCGCCGTCGCGCCGGGCGATGAGGGTGCGGGCACCCGCGGGCCCGATCCCGGGCAGGGACGCGAGCACCGGCTCGGGTGCCGTGTTGATGTTGACGCGCCGGTCGCCCTCCACCGTGATGTAGGGCGCGAGGGTCAGCGCGAGAGAGTCGGTGACGCCCAGCACGTGGGCGAAGTCGTCGAGGCGCTGCAGGGGCCCGTTGCGCGGCGCATACGGGGAGCCCGCGCGCGCGTAATCCGTTGCCTCGGCTCCGTTCGGCCGGGTCAGGTCGTCCGCGTCCTCCCAGTCTTCGAGCGCGGCCACGATCCGCGTCGCGCGCGATTCGTCCGTGAACTGCGCGACGAAGTTACGCAGCGTCGCCTCGTCCGCCTGATTCAGGTCGATGCGCGCGTTGAGGTCGACGACCGCCACGCCGAAGCGCGCGTCGCCGACGGCGACCTCGCGCATCCCGCTGAAGTGGCGGTCAATCTCCCGGAAGAGGAGCGCAGCATTCTGCGGCGTGCGCGCGGCCGCCAGCAGGCGTTCGATGCGGCTCGTGGCGGCGGCGATCCCGCTTTCCGCTCCCGAGCGTGCGGCGGCCCGAGCGTTGAGGTTTGCGACGACGCCGACTTCGGCTCGCGACGACTCCGCCACCCCCGCCGCCACGGCTCCCAGCAGGACCAGCAGCCAGAGGACGAGCATCAGGGCGACGCCGCGGTGGTTGAGTGGTCTCACGAGCCCGCTCCCAGCGGCAGCACGACACGGAGCGGCAGGTCCGCCGGACCGGAGTCGGTCCAGTAGGTCAGCTCGACCGCCCGCGGCATGATGTAGAGAAACGGCCAGGTACTGCTCCAGCCGCTCACCGTTCCAGGCGCCTGCACGCGGATCTTGAGTCCCGTGATACCGGGGAGAAGTGCCGCCGCCCGGGTGGGCGCGCGCACGCCGAGCGGCTTCGCCGTCAGCGCGAGCCCGGCAGGAGTCGGCTCGACCGTGACCAGCCAATCCGCATCCGACGTC
>QHVD01000250.1 GCA_003222235.1 Gemmatimonadota bacterium
CGGTGGCCATAGGATCCCGGTGGAAAGATGGTCAAAAATAGTGATATGAGTGCGAAATCCGAAATGGGGAATCCACCAAATGCGGAGTGCGGAGTGCGGAATGCGGAATTGAAGGCGCAGGTTCGTTCGCCAGGGCTGGCTCCGACTTCGACGCTCGCGCGGTCCATTCCGCACTCCGCATTCCGCACTCCGCACTTGGCACATTCCGCATTCCACACTCCGCACTCCGCACTATCTTCACACCCGCGACCTCGTCCTTCCCCTCAAGAACCGCAACAGGACTCCGCGGGGCCCGACTTGGGCGAGCTCCTGCGGCGTCGCGCCCGCCACCCGCCGGGCGGCGCCGGCGAGGTGAGCGGCTGACGCGTAGCCCAGAATCCTCACGACGTGCCGCACGGTGTAGCCGGGGTTCCCGAGCAGGTCCGCCGCGCAGGCCGTACGGGCCAGATCGATCACGCGCTTGAGGTTGGGCGCGCCTCCCGCCGCGAATTCGCGTGAGAGGTGCTCCCGGCTGACGCGCAGCACCCGGGCCACGTCCGCCGTTCGGATCGGCGCCCCCGCGCACCGCAGCACCTCGGTCCAAGCCGCGAGCTGCAGCCGGTCGGTGAGCCGCAGCAGCGTCGGCCCGTCCCGGAGCGCCTCACGACGGGCCATCTGCGCGGTCCGCGCCGCGACGCACTCGCCCGCCACGGCGTTGTCGACGCCATCAACCAGGATGCCGGCGAACCCCGCGGCGTGGCACGACACGAGCAACGCGCCATCGTCGGACCGGAACGTCGACAGCGCGAACATGGGAATGCGCGGGAATCGGGCGGGGAGGGCCAGTGCCGTCGCGGCGGGAGGGGGGGGAGGGGGGGCTTTCACGTCGAGCACCACGGCGTCCACGAGCCGCCGGAACAGCAGGCGCTCGACCGCCTGAAGGCTCCGGCACAACCGCACGCTCCCGGCACCGCGCGGGTATCCCCGCTTCACCGCGCCGCGCGCTTCGCGCCGCGGATGGAACACCGGCACGACGGGGGGGGGCGTCACGGGTGGCGCCCGGCTTTGCCTTCTTCTTCGACTTGCGCGAGGGCCTGCGTCATCTCCGCCGCCCGCTCGAGGACGTCGCGCGCGTTGTCGTACGAGATCGTCCCCCGCGCCAGAGCGAGCGGCTGCCAGGCGCAATCGGTGATCCCCTCTTCCGCCTGCGGCACCGGCTCACCGTGCTTCGATTCGAAGAGGAAGAAGTGGCAGTACTTGTGGATGGTCTTGCCGCGAAACCGGAAATACCAGTCGATGATCTCGATCGGCCCGTGGAGGATCAGGACGTCGAGCCCCGTCTCCTCGGCGACCTCGCGACGCGCCGCTTCGGCGGGCGGCTCTCCCGCCTCGACGTGCCCCTTCGGGAAGCCCCAGTTCTGGTAGGAATCGCGAATCAGGAGGAAGAGCGGCCGCCCCTCGGCGTCGCGCCGAAACACGACCCCGCCCGCGCTGGTCTCGCGCTGCGCCCGGCGCTGGCTCCGCTTCACTTCCCCGCCCCGCCCCGAGTGCGGAGTGCGGAGTGCGGAGTGCGGAGTGCGGAATCGACGGGCTGGCGTCCAAGCCCGGCTTCGCGGTTCGAACCGGGCACTGACATTCCGCATTCCGCACTCCGCACTCCGCATTGTCTTTCAGAACACGCTGAACGTAAAGTACTTCCGCGGGTTCGCCTGGATGTCCGACAGGAGCTGCCGGAGCTGAATCATGGTGAGCGTGGTCTCGCGGTACAGCGTCGAGTCCGAAACGAGCAGCCCGAGCGTGCCACTGCGATTCGAAATGCGCGAGAACACGCTGTCGGCCGAAACGAGCACCCGCACCATGCTCTCCTGACTCCGGTGAGCCGCCGCCAGCAGGTCGCGCGCGTCCTGCGACGCCGAGCGCAGGTTGGCGCTCGTGGCGGCGGAGTTGTTGAGGATGGTGAGGAGCTGGCCCTGGTTCGTCGCGGAATCGACGCGACCGAGGGTCGTCTGCAGGTTCGTGGCCGCCTTGCCCAGGACCTCCGAGCCCTGGCGCAGCTTGGTGCCGACCGATCCGAGGACGTCGGCCTGCTCGTTCGCGACGGTGGCGAGGCGATCCGCGATCTGCCCGAACTCGCGGATCGCACGGCGCAGCTCCGCGACCGCCTCGGTGTCGAACGCCGTTTGCACCCGGTTCGCCACGGCCGCGATGTCGGTGGCGATGCGGCTCGCCTGAGCCGTGAGCTGGCCGATGTCGGGGAGTGTGGCCCCGGGCCACTTGCCGGCGCCCGCCGCCAGGGCCTCATCGAGGGCCTGCCGAACGTTGGGGTCGGACGGGGCCGGCTCGCGGGAGATGAGCGTCGCGGCCCATTCGCCGAACAGCGACGCCGGGGCGGCGACCACCGCCGGCTTCGCGGGCGGCGTCACGCCGGCGTAGATCTTGAGGGCGGCCTCGACCCAATTGCCGGGCGCCAGCCGGATTGCTTCCACCCGTCCCACCCGGACGCCGCGCAGCACCACGGGGTCGCCGACGGACAAGCCACCCACCGTGCGGAACCGCGCCGTATACACCGCTTCCGTTCGACCGAGGTGGGCCCCCGACAGCCACAGCGCGCCCGCCACCACCACGCCGAAGGCCGCGATGACCACCACGCCGACCGCGAACTCGTTCTCCCGCCTCATGACGGCCGCCCTTCGATGAACTGCCGCACCACCGGGTCTTCGGTCTGCCGGATCTCCTCCACGGTGCCGACCTGCCGGACCCGGCCCTCGTACAACATGGCGATGCGGTCGCCCACGGTGTAGGCGCTGCGCATGTCGTGCGTGACCACGACCCCGGTGACGCCCAGGTGCTCGCGGGTGCGTACCATCAACCGGTCCATCACCGCGGAGGTCACCGGGTCGAGGCCGGTGGTGGGCTCGTCGTACAGCATGTAGCGCGGGCGGAGCGCGATCGCGCGCGCGATCCCCACCCGCTTCCGCATCCCGCCCGACAGCTCTGCGGGATAGCGGTCGTCCGTCCCCGTGAGGTCCACGAGCGCGAGCGCCTCCCGCACGCGCTCCGCGATCTCGTCGGCCGGCAGGCCTCGCCGCTCGAGCCCCAGCCGCACGTTGTCGGCGACGTTGAGCGAGTCGAACAGCGCCGCGAACTGGAAGACGAACCCGATCTCGCGCCGCAGGGCCGCGAGGCTCGGCCGGTCGAGCGTGGACACGGCGCGGCCGTCTACGGTCACGTCCCCGGCATCGGGGTGCAACAGTCCCACGACATGCTTTAGCGCCACGCTCTTCCCCGATCCAGAGTAACCGATGATCACCAGGGTCTCGCCGTCCTTGACGTCCAGCGTGAACCCCGTCAGCACCTGTTTCCCGTCGAATGCCTTGTGCAGGTCCTGAAACTGGATCATCGCAGCAGGACCATCGCCCAAAAGGCGTCGAGCATGAGCAGCAGCACGGCGGAATAGACCACGGCCTGCATCGTGCTCCGCCCGACGCCCTCCGCGCCGCCGCGGGTCCCGAGCCCGACGATACATCCGACCAGGGTGATCGTGAACCCGAACGTGGCGCTCTTGAACAGGCCGAACCAGGTGTCCTTGAAGCGGTAGAACAGCTTGAGCCCCTTAATGAACTCCTGGGTCGAGAGATCGAGCAGCAGGAGGCTCGCGAGCCACCCGGTGAGGATGCCCGTGAGGATCGCCAACGCCACGATGACCGGGAACATGGCGGTGCCCGCGAGGACGCGCGGCACCACGAGGTAGCTCTGCGGATCGTAGGCGAGCGTCTCGAGGGCGTCCACCTGCTCGGTCACCCGCATGGTGCCGAGCTCCGCCGCCATGCTCGCGCCGACGCGGCCGGCGAGCGCGAGCCCCGCGAGCACGGGGCCGAGCTCGAGCATCATCGTCTTGCCGACGAGGGTGCCCACAAAATAGAGCGGGACGGTGCCGGTGAACGTGTACGAGGCCTGGAGGGCGAGGACGACGCCCGTGAACGCGGCGATGAACAGCGCGACCGGAAGCGAGTCCACGCCGACGCGGCGCATCTGGACGGGCGTCAGCCGGCCCCACGTGGCGACGTCTGACAGCGCCCGCACCATATCCGACACGAACTGGCCGAAGCGGCCGACCGCCTTGATCCCCGCGACGGCGCTTCGGCCGACGTGCGCAATCACGGGCCTAAACTAACGACGCACGTCGCAGGTTGCACGCCGCACGCGGCTCTCGGCTCGCGGAAGAGTGGAACAACAAAACGGCCGGCGTGTCGCCGGCCGTTCGTGCAACGTGTGACGTGTGACGTGTTGGGTCACGCCGCAAAGCTGGCCAGCGCCTTCCCTACGTCCCCATCGCGCAGCCGCTTGAGCGCGCGATCCCGCAGCTGGCGCACCCGCTCGCGCGTGACGCCCAGCATGCCCCCGATCTCCTCGAGCGTGTGCTCGCGGCCGCCGTCCAGGCCGAAGTAGAGCCGCAGCACCTTGGCATCCCGCTTCTGCAGCGTGCTCAGCGCCGTCTCGATCTCGTCGGACAGGAAGCGGTCCATCGCCTGATCTTCCGTGTCCGGCAGGTCCTCCGCGATGAAGCGCTCGATCAGCGACCGGTCGCCATCGGGATCGAGGGGCGCGTCGAGGCGGACGTCCCCCGTATTGAGGGCCGCGAGCGACTGCACGACCTCGAGCGACAGCTTGGTCGCGTCGGCGATCTCCTCGGGCGTCGGCTCGCGCCGCAGCGTCTGCCGCAGGTATTCCGCCGTCCGCACGATGCGCGACAGGTCGGCGGTGCGGTTGAGCGGCACGCGCACGGTGCGCCCCTGGCGCGCCAGCGCCGCCAGGATCGCCTGCCGGATCCACCAGACCGCGTAGGAGATGAACTTCACGCCCTGGTCGGGATCGAACTTCCGGGCGGCCGTCAGCAGCCCGACGTTGCCCTCGCCGATCAGGTCGGTGAGCGGCAAGCCCCGGTTTTGGTACTTCTTGGCCACGGAGATCACGAAGCGGAGGTTCCGCTTCACGAGCTCCTGCATCGCCTCCTGGTCCCCGGCGCGGACCCGGCGGGCGAGCGCGATCTCCTCCTTCTGGGTGAGGAGCGGCGTCTTCGACACCTCGTGGAGGTACTGGTCCAGGATGTCGCGCTCGTGCTCGTGCGTGGCGAGCCCGTTGAGCAAACCCCGCCGCCGCCCGCGCTTCCTGGCCACGGGCGCGCTGGGTGCAGCGGCACCGGCGGCACCAGCACCCCGCGCCGCCCGCGGCTTCGCCCGGGCGGGGGAAGACGTCTTCTTCCGTCGGATGGACTTGGACATATCTATCGTCTCGGCTCACCCGTTAGTACCCGCGGGAGCCAAAAAAGTTCACACAAAAGCGTGAAAACGCTTGACATACTTAGAACGCGCGGGTAAGATGCCGTGTTCCCGCCCGGGCGTTTTCGCGGGCGCCCAATATAATGGGGGCGTAGCTCAGTTGGGAGAGCGCGTGAATGGCATTCACGAGGTCAGGGGTTCGATCCCCCTCGCCTCCACTGACTGCTAGGCGCACAGACACGGTCGACGCGCAGACGCAACAGTCGTAGGCCGGGGGCAGGTTAGAGGTTAGATTTGGCGCTACGCGTCGGTGCGTCTACGCGTCTGTGCGTCTAGCTTTCTGCGGGAATAGCTCAGTTGGTAGAGCACAACCTTGCCAAGGTTGGGGTCGCGGGTTCGAGTCCCGCTTCCCGCTCTGTGAGGGTGGATTGAGGGACATGGGGTCACGGTCCGCCTGTCCGCCCGAACGACGCCGCGGGGTGGAGCAGCCTGGTAGCTCGCCGGGCTCATAACCCGGAGGTCGTGGGTTCAAATCCCACCCCCGCTACTAAGGCGGACGGGCGGACTGGGGGACGGGCGGACAGAAAGATCGGTGCGTTGCGCGCTTTCTGTCCGCCTGACCCTCCGACCGCCTGTCCGCCGTTTCATGGGCGGTTAGCTCAGTTGGTTAGAGCGCCACGTTGACATCGTGGAGGTCACTAGTTCGAATCTAGTACCGCCCACCTCAATCCCAGCTGGGATGGAGACGGACAGACGGTGAGTGCGTAGGCAGACGGCAAGAGAGACGGCGAGACGTCTAGACGGCTAGCGGTGGTCAGGAATGAGGGCACAGGGTCGCGACTACCTTGATCCTCGCTGCCAGTAACCGCTAGACGTCTCGCCGTCTAGACGTCTCTCTAGCCCTCTGCCTAACCGTCTGGCCGTCTGTGGACTCAATGCCAGCAGGGAATGAGTGGCGCCCATAGCTCAACTGGATAGAGCGCTTGGCTACGGACCAAGAGGCTGGGGGTTCGAGTCCTCCTGGGCGCATCAGGCTAGACGCACAGACGCGGCAGACGCAGCAGACGCACAGGGATGGCCGCGGTTGCGCTGCGTGTCTGTGCGTCTAGCAGTTCGGGGCGTAGCGCAGCCCGGTTAGCGCGCCTGGTTCGGGACCAGGAGGTCGGTGGTTCAAATCCACTCGCCCCGACTTTTCGTGGCAACGACTTACTAATCCCGGTTGCCACATCGGTTGCCACTTCTCCTGCAGTTTCCTTGCGGTCGAGCCGCTCGCGTGCCTCGTTGAGCCGCTCCACTCGCTCCCGCTCGTAGCCAGCCGTCACACGGAGGCTACACTGGCCAACCCACCAGCCAGCGAGTTGGA
>QHVD01000251.1 GCA_003222235.1 Gemmatimonadota bacterium
ATCAGCCGTTTTCGCGTGTTCGAGAACACACCCTTGTCCACCGAGTAAAAAACGAGGCCGATCATCGCCATCTGCGGACTGAGCGGATTGGCCTCGATGGCGATGAACCGGCCGCCCGGCTTGAGGACGCGCCGTGCTTCGCTCACCACCCGCGCCGGATCCGCCACGTGATGGAGCGCGTCCTTGCAATAGACGACGTCGAATACGGCATCGCCGAACGGCAGGTGCTCCGCGGCCGCAACCTGAAACCGCACGTTGCGCTTGAGCCGCTCGTTCGCCACGAGCCGCGCGGTCGCGACGCCCTCGCTCGAGACGTCGACGCCGAACACCTCATCGGCAACCTCGGAAAGCAGTACCGCATCGCCCCCCTGCCCGCATCCCAGCTCCAGTAGCCGGCCGACGTGGTCGGGGAAGCCGGCGACGCGATGGAGGCGCTCGTCGTAGAAGCGGAAGATGGGGTGCTCGAGCTTGTGGATGACCCGGCGCAGGTCGGCGTACTTCCGATCGTAGAACTCGGCCTGCGTCCGCTTCTGGTCGGGTGACCTTGCCATGTTCGGTTTCCGTCAAGAGGATGATGCATGGCCCCGGACTCGGCAACGACGGACCTCGAGCAGGGCGTGGCCTTCGGGCGCTACCTGCTCGGCGAGCCTCCGTCGCAAGACGCGCTCCGGCTATTCGCGCGCGCCGCGGCGACGCTGCCGCCACTGGACCAGCGCGAGGCACGGCTCGTGGCCTTCCTGCTGCAAAACCGCTGGGCCATCGGACCGGTGGACGCGGCCCTGGCTCTGATGCGTCCCGCATCCCCAGTGCGCGGGAGAATATTCCTCATGCTGGCCGTGCTCGAATGCCTTCCGGAATATGTGCCGCGATTCCTGCCGGCGACGCGATCTCCGTTCGAGCACGTGCGAATGGCCGGGCACGCTTTGCGGGCGTTGGGCCGCGCGCTCCTCGGCATGGTCGTCCTCACGATCGCGTCCAGAGCCTGAGCAGGATGGAGGATTTCGTCGTGGTCGGGTCGGGGTGCACGGGCGCGATGGCCGCCGCCACGCTGATCGAGGGAGGGGGGGGCGCTCGGGTGCTGATGCTCGATGCGGGCGAGCGCGACGATCGTTACGCGGGCATCCTGCCGTCCGGGGATTTCGTGTCCGTACGCACGACCGACCGAGAGCAGTACCGCTACTTCCTGGGCGAGGACTTCGAGGGCGTTCCCTGGGGGAAGGTGGGGACGGGTGCCCAGCTCACGCCCCCCCGCCGGCATCTGGTGCGCAAGGTGCCGGAGCTGCTGCCGCTCGAATCGGATTCCTTCTTTCCGCTCGAGTCCCTTGCCTACGGTGGCCTGGGAGCGGGCTGGGGGCTGGGGTGCTGCGCGTACTCAGACGCGGAGCTCCGGGCGGCCGGCCTCCCGCCGGAGGCGATGCGCGCGGCCTACCAATGGGTGGCCGATCGGATCGGCATAAGCGGCGAGCGGGATGATGCAGCGCAGTACACAATTGCGCATCTCGAACGCGTGCTGCCGCCGATCGAGATGGATGCGAACGCCGCGCATCTCCACGCGAGCTACCTGCGGCGGCGACGCCGCGTGCATGCTGCCGGCTTCCGCATGGGGCGCACGGCGCTCGCCCTGCTGACCAGGGCCGTCGGCGAGCGCGGGGCGTATGCGTACCGCGACATGGACTTCTATGACGACCGGGGGCAGAGCGCGTACCGTCCCTGGATGACGGTCGATGAGCTGCGCAAACGCGAGAATTTCCTGTACCGGAACAACGTGCTCGTCACCCGTTTCGAAGAGATGCCGGACGCGGTGCGCGTCCACGGCATCGATACCGCCGCCGGCGAAGCGGTGAGTCACGTGTGTCGCCGCCTGGTGCTGGCGCCCGGGGTCCTGGGCTCGGCTCGCATCGTGGTGCGCTCTTTCGATCGGAAGCCGGAGCTACCGATCCTCTGTAACCCCTACTGCTATCTTGCCTGCATCCAGCCCGCGCTGCTCGGCGCGCCGGCCCGCGGCCGGCGGGTCGGATTCTCGCAGCTGTCACTGTTTCACGATCCTACCGGATCCAACTTCGACGTGGCGATGGCGAGCATCTACAGCTATCGGTCCCTCATGTTGTTCCGTATCGTGCGCGAGGCGCCGATCGCGCTGTCCGACGCCTATCCGATCATGCGCTATCTGGCGCCGGCCCTGACGCTCGTCGGCATACATCACCCGGACGCGAGGGGCGGACGGCGCTCTCTGCGGCTCGAGCCTTGCGCGGCTTCGCCGACGGCCGACGTCCTGCGTGCGGATTTCTCTCTGTCGGAGGATGCGGAACGGAAGCTCCGAGACCGGGAGCGACGGTTCACCAGAGTGATGCGCTCGCTCGGGGCCTACCGCATCCGGCGAGTGGATCCCGGCCACGGCTCCAGCATCCATTACGCCGGCACGCTTCCGTTCGACTCCGGCGACTCCGGGGACAAGCCTTTCACCCTCCGTCCCGGAGGGAGGCTCTCCGGATCGGCGCGCGTCTACGTGGCTGACGGCTCGGGGTTTCGTTACCTGCCCGCCAAAGGGGTGACGCTATCGCTCATGGCGAACGCACGCCTCACGGCGCTCAGCGCGCTGCGCGATGCTTAAGCCGGGGACCATCCTGATCACCGGCGCCGGTGGGTTCATCGGAGCCGCACTCGCCGAGCACTACCTGGCCCACGATTGGAAGGTGGTCGCGCTGGTCCGGAAGGTTCCGGACGGGAAGCGGGTAGGCGTCTCGTACCATCAGTTCGAGCTGCGAAAGCCGATCGAGGCCACGCTGCTCAGGGGAGTGGACGTGGTGGTTCACGCGGCCTACGTGCGCAGCGAGCAGGCGCCGGACGCCTTTCGCGTAAATGTCGGCGCGGCGACGACGCTGCTCGACGCCGCGCTCGGGGAGCGTGTCAGGCGGCTGATATTCGTGTCCAGTCTCTCGGCCCGGCCGGACGCGCGGACGGTGTACGGCCGCCAGAAGCATGCGATCGAGCAGCTCTTCCTGGCAGCGGGACAGACCGTCATCCGGGCGGGTCTCGTGATCGGCAAGGGCGGGGTCGCGGAGGAAATGCGCCGCTATCTGAGGGGACGCCGTTGGCTGCCTGTCGTGGGCGGCGGCGACCAGCCCGTTCAGTCAGTGAGCATCGAAGACTTGATCAAGTCGTTCGATGCGGTCATCGCCAAAGACGTCGCCGGTGTGTTCACGGTAGCCGAGGCGCAGCCCGTCACGCTCCGGGAGTTCCTTCTCGCCCTGGCCGACGCATCGGGTGCGCGGGCGCGCCCGGTCCCGGTGCCGTACTGGGTGGTGGAGGCCGGTGTGCGCCTCGCTTCGCTGACCGGGCTGCGCGTGCCGATCGCGCGGGACAGCCTCCTCGGGCTGCGAGACTTGCGGATGGCGGAGGTGCGCCCATCTCTCGAGCGCCTAGGTATCGACGTCAGACCATTCTGGGCGTCGCTGCGCGCTCTGGGCGACCCGTGAGGTCCGGTGCCGGGCCGCCTCCGAGTCGTCGGCCTGGGGCCGGCGATATTTACCCGTGTGCGACGAAAGCACGTCGAGCAGCACGGCCGCCAGCAGGAGCTGGAATCCGAGCATAATCGGCAGAGCCGCCACGAACACGGTGCCGGCCGTCGCCGGCGCGCCCGTGCGGGCCGATTGCACCCAGTGGTACGTGCCGAAAGTGACCCCGAAGAGCCACAGAGGAAAGCCGAGCAGCACGCAGATCGAGACGACCCCGAAGTCCTCGATCAGGTACCGCCAGTAGAACCGGCGGAGCAACCCGCGCAGTAACAAGCCGGGGAAGGTGAGCATCACGCGAGAGACGCGCAGGGAGCTGACCTCGTCGTCGTAGCGCGCGGGCATCTCGACGTCGGCGACCACGGCACCCAGGATGTTCAGCTCGATGAGCATGCTGGTCTCGAAGAAGTATCGCTCGTGGAGCCGGCGGAGGTCGATCCGGCGCAGCACGGCGCTGCGCACCGCAGTGAAGCCGTTGCTGACATCCAGCATGTTCCAATATCCGCAGGCCAGCTTGCTCGCGAAGGACAGGAAGCCGTTGCCGATGAGACGGGCGCGCGGCATGCTCGGGAGCGAGCGCACATCGACGAAGCGGTTCCCTTTCGCGTAGTCCGCGACGCCCTCGAGGAGCGGTGCGACGAGCCGGTCGAGGTCGCGCGCGCTCATCTGGCCGTCGCCGTCCATCTTGACGCACACCGTCGCACCCAGGCGCAGCGCCTCCAGGTATCCCGTTTTCATGGCCCCACCCACGCCGCGGTTTCGCTCATGCCGGAGCAACGTCACACGCGGGTCCGCGAGAGCCGTGATGACATCCGCGGCGCCGTCGGGGGAGCAGTCGTCCACGCAGATGATGGTCCGGTAACTCGAGGGGATGGAGCGGATCACGCCGGCGATCCGGTCCGCCACGCGGAAGCAGGGGATGATGATGGCTACCATTGTTACGGGCCGGGTGTGGTCTTGTTCGTGCCGGTGGCGCGCTCATACGCCGCGCGGTGGCGGCTCGCATCCGCCTGGCGGCCCAGGCGGCCGTAGCACGTCGCCAGATGGAGGTGCGCGGCGCTGAAGGAGGGTTGGAGCGCGAGCGTGCGCTCGAACTCCGCCGCCGCCTCCGTGCAGCTCCCGAGAGACATGAGCGCAAACCCGAGATTGAAGTGGGCGGCCGCCCAGCCGGGATACTGGGCCAGGAGCTCTCGGTAGCGCAGGATCGCCTCTCCGTAGTCGCCGGCGCGCTGGCGGGCCAGGGCGTGCATGAACCGGGCGCGCGAGACCTCGCCCTCCGCCCACTTCCGGTTGTTGCGGGCCAGATCGTAACCGGGACGGTGGCGGAGCGCCGCGTCGAACGCGCGCACCGCGTCGTCGTAGAACCCCAGCTTCGCGAGGGACCAGCCGAGGTTGTTCCAGGCATCCGCGTCCGTGCTGTCGCTCGCGAGCACCGCGCGATAGGCCTGTGCCGCGTCCGCGTGCCGGTTCTGGCCGGTGAGCGCAAATCCCAGCGTCAGCCACGCGTGGCCGTCGGAACCGGCCGGTGCGAACGGAATCCTGCCGTCGGCGTAGGCCCGCGCGATCGAATCCGTTTGCGCGATGCGCAGTGTCTCGGTCGCCAGGGTGCGCAATCGCTCCGAATCGCCGCGCGCGGCCGCCAGGCTCATGAGCATGCGGCGGCTGTCCACGTCGCCGGAGGCGAGCGCGATACTCTGCTCCAGCTGCTGGATCGCTTCCGGCGACCGGCCCTGGTCGATGAGCCACCGTCCATACTCCCGGTGCGCAGGCGCGAGTCGCGGGTCCAGCGAAACCGCCCGCAGGAAGTGCTGCTCCGCGGCCGTCGTGTCACCCAAAGCGCCGCTCACGGCGCCCAGGTTGATCTCGAGAAAGGGGTAATTCGGGGTAAGCTGCTGGGCACGGAGGAACAGGTTTTGTGCCGCCTGGAGCCGGCCCGCGCGCATCTGGCTCAGCCCATAGTTCATGAGGCCCCGGCCGTTGCGGGGGCTCTTCTTCAAAACGTCGGCCCACAGCGTCTCGTCGGTGCGCCACACGCGGTTACGCAGGAACGTGCCGCCGGCGTGGGCGACGAGCAGCAGCGAAGCCAGCGTCCACGCGACACGCGGCAGCACGGCCCGGCGTTCCGCGGAGTGTGAGGCCCATGCCTGGCCCCGCGCGAAGATCCAGCCGACCAGGGCCATCGCGAGGCCTATGAACGGGAAGAAAACACGGTGGTCGTTGGTCACTTCGGCGAGCGGGAAGATCGATGACGTCGGAATCAGTGCGATCCAGAACCAGGCGATGCCGAAGGCCGTGGGCCGGAGCAACGGCTGCTCGGAGGCCCGCCAGAGCGCGGCGAGCGAGACGCCGAGCAGAGCGAGCCCGGCGAGGATACGGACATCGTTCCAGGTCGAGAAGAGCCCCAGGTCCGTATCCGCCGTGAGGCCCGTGGGAATGAAGAACAGGCGTACGTAGCGGAGCCAGATCCAGGTCTGGGTGATGAAGTAGGTCAGCCGGCTCCCGCCGCCGTACGTCTGGCCGGGCGCGCTCATCGCTGCGACGAACAGGTACAGAACAATCCCCAGGATGAACGCGGGCGCGGACGTGAAGAGCGCGCGCAGAACCCGTGGCCGGGCGCTCCGGCTCACGACATCCTTGAGCGAGAGCTGTTCCTCGAACAGCAGCTTGTACGCGAGGAAGAGCGGCGCGAACAAAACCGCGGAAGGCTTGGCGAGCGCGCCGAACACGACCGGGAGCAGGTAGAGGTGGAAACGTCGCGTCCCCGGCACGTACAGGTAAAGAAGGAAGGCCCCCAAGACACCGAGCGAGGAGAGCAGCTCCGAGCGCGCCGATATGTAGTTAGCGGTCTCGGTGTTGCCGGTGTGGACCGAGAACAGGGTGGCGGCGAAGAGAGCTGCCCAGAATGGCCAGCGGGCGTCGGCGTCGGTCGTGCGGAACAGGCTCAGCAGCAGCAGGAACAAACCGGCGCCGACGGCCGCCAGGAGGATGAGCTGCGTGATGTGGAACGGGACCGGGTTGAGCCCACCACCAATGAGTTGGTCCAGCGCCAGCGTCGTGGACACGACCGGCCGGTAAACGGCGTTGGTCTCGAGACTGCTGAAGGTGCGCGCGTCGGTAAAGAAACGAGGAATGTTCCTGATGTCCCGGATGTGGAGGTTCTCCACGATGAGGTGGGAGTCGTCAAAATGGAACGCATTGCGGAGAGAGTTCGAGTACGCGGCGAGGAACAGCAGCAACGCGACGGCATACGCGGCCGGGACCGGCCACCACCGAGACACACGCGGGATCGTCGTTTCGCCTCGTGGAGCCACTCGTCAGAACTGAGCGATCATAGCGGGTACTCCACCTCGGTGACCGTTGCCCACCGGCGACAGCGCCGATGAATTTATGGGTCGGGCCGCGAGTCCGGCAAGTTGCGGGCGCTGGCGCCTGGTGCACCAGCGGATGGTTTCCCTCCGGTTGCGCCGGCGCGTGTCGGCCGACAGCTTATGCGCTCACCGTGAAGCTCCCACGATGGATCTGTCAG
>QHVD01000002.1:0-2016 GCA_003222235.1 Gemmatimonadota bacterium
CCGCCGCGATCGTCGCGGGGATCGCACGCGGCTGCCGCGGCCACGACATGACGCTCGCCGGTGGCGAGACGGCAGAGCTCCCCGACCTGTACCAGCCGGGGTACTACGATCTCGCGGGCACCATCGTCGGCGTGGTGGATGAGCCTGCGGCGCTGCACGGCGATCGCGTCCGGGCCGGCGATGTACTGATCGGGTGGCCTGCACACCAACGGCTACACGCTCGCCCGCCGGGTCGTGTTCGACACCCTGCGGCTCGATCTAGACGACGAGTTTCCCGAGACGGGCAGGTCGGTGGCTCAGGTCTTGCTCGACGTGCACCGCAGTTATGCCGGGGCGGTCACTCCCATCCTCTCCCATGTCCACGCGCTCGCCCATATCACCGGCGGGGGGATCCCCGGCAATCTCGTGCGGGTGCTGCCGGAAGGGTGTGAGGCGATCGTGGACGCGGGCTCGTGGCGCTGGCCCACGGTGTTCCGCGTGCTGATGCGCGCCGGCAAGATCTCGCTCCGCGAGATGCGCCGCGTGTTCAACCTCGGCATCGGGATGATCGCGGTCGCGGCCCGTGACGACGTGGAGGCGATCACGGCCGCAGCGAGGTCGGCGGGGATCGAGACGTCGCTCATCGGCGAGGTGCAGGCGGGTGCACACGGAGTCAGGTTCGCGGAACGGTGACGATCAGCGAGCCGGCGGCCCTGACTTCCGTTTCCGACGCCATGCGTCGCGGCCTCGACCTCGCGTTGCAGGGTTGGGGGCGCGTCGCGCCCAACCCTCTCGTGGGCGCGGTGGTCCTGCAGGGAGACAGGAGGTTGGGCGAGGGTTACCACGCCGAGTACGGCGGTCCCCACGCCGAGGTCGTGGCGCTCCAGGCCGCGGGCGAGCGCGCCCGCGGGAGCACGCTCGTCGTAACACTCGAGCCGTGCGCCCATCACGGCAAGACGCCGCCCTGCACGGACGCGATCCTCGCCGCGGGAGTGAAGCGCGTCGTCGCGGCGATCCGCGACCCCGATCCGCAGGCCGGGGGCGGCCTCGACGTGCTGCGCGAAACAGGCGTCGAGGTGACGCTCGGCCCGATGGCGCCCGAGGCGGCGGCCCTCAATGCGCCGTTCTTGTTCTCCCGAGAGCAGGCGGACCGTCCGTTCGTGGCGCTCAAGTTGGCGACGTCCGTCGACGGCGGCATCGCCGACGCCACCGGCAGCTCGCGCTGGGTCTCCGGTGAGGCGGCGCGCGACTACGTGCACTGGCTCCGCGCCGGGTTCGACGCGATCGCCGTCGGCGGCACGACCGCCCTCAAGGACGACCCCCAGCTCACCGCACGCGGTACCCCGACGCCACGCCGGCCGCCCGTGCGCGTCGTGTTCGACCGCCGCGCGATGCTCAACCCCGGTGTGCGGCTCGTCGCCACGGCGCGCGAGGTGCCGACGTGGGTCGTGGCGTCAACCGAAGCCCCCGCCGCGAGCGTGGCCGCGCTCGAGCAGAACGGCGTTCGCGTCTTCCGGCCGCCATCGCTCGGCGACGGGCTACGGCTGCTGCGCGAGGCCGGAATCCAGTCGCTGCTCTGTGAGGGGGGAGGAGCGCTCGGCGTGAAGCTCCTGGTCGAGGAACTGGTGGACCGGCTGTACTGGATCCAGGCTCCCGTGTGGCTCGGCGCGGACGCCGTTCCGGCATTCCCCGGCGTTCCGGCGGCGTCGCTCGCCCAGGCGCCCCGTTGGGTTCCCGTGGAGCGGCGGGCCTTGGGGCTTGATACATTATTGGTATTGGACAGAAGGCTATGTTTACCGGAATCGTGAGCGCGGTCGGAACCGTCGCCCGCGTGAAGCGGGAAGCGGGGAACGGGAAAGGGGAAACGGGACTCGCCTTCGCGATTCGGGCGCCGTACAAACGCCTCAAGCAGGGTGAGAGTATTGCCGTCAACGGCGCCTGCTTGACCGTGGAGCGGGTGGTGAAGGGCGGGTTCCGCGTGCACGTGGTCGGCACCACCGAGGACCGAACGCTGTTCGGCGAGTACGCCGCCGGGCG
>QHVD01000002.1:2034-25391 GCA_003222235.1 Gemmatimonadota bacterium
GCAAGGGCACGTGGACGGCGTCGCGGCGGTGGTGCGGGCCGAGCGGCGCGGCGACGCGTGGCTCTACGACCTGCGCGTCCCGCCCGAGGTCGCTCGAGTCGCGATGCCGCTCGGGTCGATCACCGTGGACGGGGTCAGCCTGACGATCAACGATTTGCCGGAGCCGGGCGTGGTGCAGATCTCGCTGATTCCCTCGACCCGGGAGCGCACGACTCTGGGAACGCTGTGCGTGGGCGACCGCGTTCACGTCGAAGGAGACGTCATCGGGAAATATGTGAGGCAGCTATGCTGCACGGCGACATAGAGCAGGGGATCGCGGACATCCGGGCGGGGAAGCTCGTCATCGTCGCGGACGACGAGGACCGCGAGAACGAGGGCGACCTGGTCGGCGCCGCGGAGCAGGTCACCCCCGAGATGATCAATTTCATGGCCACGCACGCCCGGGGCCTGATCTGCCTCACGCTCATGCCCGAGCGTTGCCAGGCCCTGGGGCTGACCCAGATGGCCGAGCACAACACCGAGGCGCACGAGACGGCGTTCACGATCTCGATCGACGCGGCGGCGCGCTTCGGCGTGACGACGGGCATTTCCGCCCGCGATCGCGCCACCACCATCACGGTCGCGATCGATCCGGCCACCGTGCCGAGCGACCTGCGGCGGCCCGGACACGTGTTCCCGCTGCGGGCGCGGCCCGGCGGCGTGTTGCAGCGCGTCGGCCAGACCGAGGCGAGCGTGGACTTCGCTCGCCTGGCCGGGTTGTATCCGGCCGGCGTGATCTGCGAGATCCTGAACCCCGACGGCACGATGGCGCGCCGGCCCGACCTCGAGCGGTTCGCGGCGGCGCACGGTCTCACCTTCGTCACGGTGGCGCAGCTCGTCGCCTACCGGCTCGCCCATGAGCGGCTGGTCCATCGCGTCGCGGAGGCGCGGCTCCCCACGCCGTACGGCGAGTTCCGGATCGTCGCCTACAGGAACGACGTCGATTCGGCGGAGCACGTGGCGCTGGTGTACGGCGACGTGCGCGACAGGAAGAACATGCTCGTGCGCATGCACTCCAAGTGCCTCACCGGCGACGTCTTCGGCTCGGCCCGCTGCGACTGCGGCTGGCAGCTCCAGAACGCCCTGCGGACGATCGCGCAGGAAGGACGCGGGGTCGTGGTCTATCTCGACCAGGAAGGGCGGGGCATCGGCCTCTTGAACAAGCTCAAAGCGTACGAGCTGCAGGACGCGGGGCACGACACCGTGACCGCGAACGAGAAGCTCGGCTTCAAGCCGGATCTGCGAAACTACGGCATCGGCGCGCAGATCCTGCTCGACCTCGGGCTGTCTTCGATCCGCGTGCTCACCAACAACCCGATGAAGCTGGTGGGGCTCGAGGGCTACGGGCTCGAGATCGTCGAGCGCGTTCCGATCGTGCCCTCGCCGTCCGACGAGAATCGCTCCTACCTCGACGTCAAGCGGGACAAGCTCGGCCACCTGCTCACCCACTGACCGTGGCCGAGTTCCCGAGCTCGCCCCCCCCCCGCGCGCCGCGGGAAGGTCGCGTGGCCGTCCTCGTCAGCCGCTACAACGAAATCGTCACGGGGCGTCTGCTCGACGGGGCGCGGCAGTGCCTGCGCGACCGGGGGATCGCCGACACGCGGGTGGACGTGATCTGGGTGCCGGGCGCGTTCGAGCTGCCGGTGGCGGCGGAAACGGCCGCGGCGAGCGGCCGCTACGCCGCGCTCGTGGCGCTCGGCTGCGTGATCCGTGGCGAGACGCCCCACTTCGAGTATGTCGCCGGCGAAGCGGCGCGCGGGCTGGGCAGCGTGGCGCTCGCGCACCGGCTGGCGGTGGGCTTCGGCGTCCTCACCACGGAGTCGCTCGAGCAAGCGATGGCCCGCGCCGGCGGCGCGGCGGGGAACAAGGGCTACGAGGCGGCGGAGGCGGCGCTCGCGACGGCGGACGTCCTGGCGCAGCTGACCAGTGCAGCGCCCCGAGACTAAGGCGCGCGCCCGCGCGCTGCAGCTCCTCTATGCCTGGGAGCTGTCCGGGCACCCGTCCATCGAGAACGTGGTGATGCGCCTGGCGTCGATCTGCGGGCGCCCGCCCCAGGGCTACGATCGCGGCGCCGATCTCGCCGCCCGGGCCATCGTCGGAGCGCCGGAGTTCGACCGGCGCGTCGCGGAGGCGGCCGAGCACTGGCGGCTGGAGCGGGTGGGCACGGTCGAGCGGAGCATCCTGCGCCTCGCCCTCGCGGAGCTCGCCGAAGGCGCGACGCCGCCGCGCGTCGTGATCGACGAGGCGGTGAAGCTCGCTCATTGGTTCGCGGGGCCGAAGGCCCCGGGGTTCGTGAACGGGGTGCTGGACGCGGTGGCGCGGGAGCTCGGTGCGCTGTGAAGCTGCTGCTCGTCAACTGGAACGACCGCGCGAACCCGCACGCGGGCGGGGCCGAGATCCACCTGCACGAGATCTTCGGCCGACTCGCCGGCTGGGGTCATGTCATCGACCTCGTCGCGAGCGGCTGGCCCGGGTGCGCTCCCACCGCCGAGCTCGACGGGCTGCGCGTACACCGCTCCGGCCGGCGCCACAGCTTCGCGCTCCACGCCCGCGCCGCCGTGCGGCGGCTGCTGCGCGCGAACGCTTACGACGTCGTGGTCGAGGACATCAACAAGCTGCCCCTCTATCTCCCCCAGCTCACCGACCTCCCGTTCTGCGCCATCATTCCGCATCTGTTCGGCACGACCGCGTTCGTCGAGGCGAGCTGGCCGATGGCCACCGCGGTGTGGGCGGCGGAAGTGCCGATTCCATGGGTATACCGGCGAGCGGCGTTCCACGCCATCTCGGAGAGTACGCGGGACGATCTCGTGGAACGTGGGGTGCCGCGTGAGCGTGTCGCAGTCATTCACCCGGGGGTGGATGCGACGTGGTACTGCCCCGATGGCGCGACGCCCCGGGCGGCGAGCCCCACGTTCTTGTACGTCGGGCGCCTCAAGCGTTATAAAGGAGTGGAAATCGCCCTCCGGGCCCTGGCCCTGGCCCGGGAGCGCCAGCCCGCCCTGAGGCTCGAGATCGCCGGGCAGGGAAGCGACCGGCCCCGGCTCGAGCGGCTGGCGCGCAGGTTGGGTCTCGCAGAGGCCGTGCGCTTTCTCGGCTTCGTGTCCGAGGAGGAAAAGCGCCGGCTGCTGCGGCGGGTGTGGGCCGTCGTGTTCCCGAGTGTGAAAGAGGGGTGGGGCATGTCCAACGTGGAGGCGGCGGGCTGCGGCACGCCGGCGCTCGCTTCGGACAGCCCGGGTCTGCGGGAGTCGGTGCGTGACGGCGAGACCGGCTTCCTCGTGCCCCACGGCGACGCGCGCGCGCTGGCCGACCGCATGCTCGCTCTCGCCGCCGACTCTGGGCTCGTGTCCCGGCTGGGGCGTGGCGCCCGCGCCTTCGCCGAGCAGCTGTCCTGGGACCGCGCCGCCCGGGCTACCGAAGCGCATCTCCAGCGCATCCTCGCTCAGGGAGGTTGACTCATGCGCATCACCATCACCGCACGCCATTGCGAGGTTCCCGGTGAGCTCCGCGACCGGGCCCGCACGCTGCTCGAGCGCCTGCAGAAGGTCGCGTCGCGCCCGCACGATGCGCAGGCCATCTTCAGCGACGACCACGGCACGCCGACCGTCGAGCTCCGACTGCACTCCGGCCGCGGTGTGGTGCATGTCGGGACCGCGGGCGGCACCCAACACCGCACGGCCCTCGACCGCGCCGCTGCGAAAGTGCGCCGCCAGCTCGACAAAGCCACGCCGGCTCGACGTCGGGCCGCAGAGCGGCGGCACTCGGTGGAGCGCGAGCGGACGTGACCGGCCCGCGCGTCCGCGACCTCCTGGAGCGCAAGGGCGACCCCCTCCAGCTCGAGGCCCTGACGGGTGATCTGGGGCTCGACCGGCTCATCCCCACGCCCGAGGCGTCCGGTCCCGGGCTGGTGCTCGCGGGCTACACGAAACGCTTTGCGGCGCACCGCGTCCACGTCCTGGGTGAGACCGAGATCACATACCTCGACTCACTCGGCCCGGACGAGCGCCGCAAGTCGCTCGAGACGTTCTTTCAGTTCGATATCCCGTGCGTCGTGATCGCGAAGGGGCAGGAGGTGCCCGCCGAGCTGCTGGAGCTGGCGCGCGCCAAGGGCGTGCCCGTCATCCGCACCAAGCTCAAGACCGCCGAGTTCTACCGGCGCCTGAAGCCGTTCCTCGACGACGCGTTCGCCCCGGCCACGACCGTGCACGGCTCGCTGGCGGACGTGTTCGGCGTGGGACTCCTGTTCCTCGGGCGCTCGGGGATCGGCAAGAGCGAATGCGTGCTCGACCTGGTCGAGCGCGGCCACCGGCTGGTCGCGGACGACATCGTGCACGTCACCCGCCACGGCCACGACGTGCTGCTCGGCCGGGGGCACGAGCTGGCGCGGCACTACATGGAGATCCGCGGCGTGGGCCTGATCGACATCCGGGCGTTGTTCGGGATCCGGGCGGTGCGGCAACAGAAACGGATCGAGGTCGTGGTCCAGCTGGACGACTGGGACGCGTCGCGCGAGTACGACCGCACCGGTCTGGACGGCCAGACGACCGCGTTCCTGGATGTGACGCTGCCCCTCGTCACGGTGCCCCTGAACCCCGGCAAGAACCTGACGGTGATGTGCGAAGTCGTGGCGATGAACCATTTACTGCGCTACAGCGGCGTCGACTCCGCGCGGCAGTTCAACGAGCGGCTGCTCCACCGCATGGCCCAGCGGCGCGAGATGCTGGAGTACCTCGAGGAGGACTATGAGTGAGGCCACGCGCGGGGTGATCGTCTCGCACGCGGCCGTCGCCGAGGCGCTTCTGGCGGCCGTCGCCGCGATCACGGGCGTCAGCGACGCGCTGGTCGCGGTGAGCAACGACGGCTGCGACTCGGGGGCGCTGGCGGAGCGGCTGGCTCGGGCGATCGGCGACAAGCCCGCCATCCTGTTCGTGGACCTCCCCGGCGGCTCGTGCCTGACGAGCGCCGTGCGGCTGGCGAAGGGGAAGACGGACGTCGCCGTGATCACGGGGGTCAACCTGGCCATGCTGCTCGACTTCGTATTTCATCGCGACCTCTCGCCCGCGGAGGCGGCGCGGCGGGCCGCGGACGCGGGGACGAGGGCGATTCGCACGCCGGCGGCATGAGCATCGCGCTGTTTCGGATCGACGACCGGCTGATCCATGGACAGGTGGTCGTGGGTTGGGGGCAGCCGCTGCATGTGGGGTTCATCGTGCTGGTGGACGACGCCGTGCGCGCCAGTCCGTGGGAACAGGATCTCTACCGCATGGGTGTGCCGTCGGACGTCGAAGTCGTGTTCGCCTCGACCGAGGAGGCCCTGGAGCGGCTGCCCGAGTGGGAGAAGGACCCGCGCGTCGGCATCCTGCTGGCAGGGGACATCGGCACCCTCGTCGCGCTCAGCGCTAACAGCCACCAGGTGAAGCGGATCAACCTCGGCGGGATCCACCATCGACCCGGACGCTCCCAGCGGCTGCGCTACGTGTACCTGAGCGACGCCGAGGTCGAGGAGCTGCGCCGGCTCGCGGCCCGGGGCGTCGAGATCACGGCCCAGGACGTCCCGACGGCCCGGGCCGTGCCGCTCCAGGAGTTCGCGTGAGCCTCGAGGTGCAACTGCTGCTGCTGGCGTGGGGGACCCTGGTGGGCCTCGATCTCGTGAGCGTGCCCCAGATCATGATCGCGCGCCCGATCGTGGCGGGCCCGATCGCCGGCGCACTCCTGGGCGACGTGCGCACAGGGCTCGAGGTCGGCGTGCTGTTCGAGCTGTTCCAGTACGACGTGCTGCCCATGGGCGCGACGCGTTACCCCGAGTATGGGCCGGCGACGGTGGCGGCCGTGAGCGCGGCGCACGCGGCCGCGGGCGCGCCGGGGATCGGGCTGGGCGCGCTCGTGGGGCTCGTGACGGGGATGCTCGGCGGCGCCAGCCTGCACGTGCTGCGACGCCTCAATGCCGGCGCGGTGCGGGTGGCGGCGGGCGCACTCGAGGCCGGGGATGCACGCGTGCTGATGCACGTCCACGTGATGGGCATCGTGCGTGATGGGCTCCGGGCGGCGCTCGTCACGGCGACGGGGCTCGCTCTGGCTGAGGTGGTGCGCTTCGTCGCGGGCGCCCTTTCCGTTCGCGGCGTGACGTTGCTGGGCGTCGCCGCGGTCGCCGCCGCGGTCGCGGCGGCGAGCGCGGGGACACTCAGGGTCGTGGGGCGGGGCCCGAGCCTGCCCTGGTTCATCGCGGGCGTACTCGGGGGCGCCCTCATGGCCTGGGTCCGGTGAGACCGGGGCCGCGTCCCCCGCTCGGCCGCAGCCTGCTCCGGCTGTTCACGGTGCAGGGCTCCTGGAACTACGAGCGTATGCAAGGGATCGGGGTGGGCGTGGCGGAGGAGCCGCTGCTGCGCGACCTTCAGGAAGCGGGGGACGGTGTCGCCTACCGGGCGGCGGTGGCGCGCGGGGCGCACTTCTTCAACGCCCACCCCTACTTCTGCGGCCTCGCGGTCGGTGCCGCAGCCCGTGCCGAGCATGAAGGCGTGCCGCCCGAGCAGGTGGAGCGCCTCCGCACGGCGCTCTGCGGCCCGCTCGGCTCGCTCGGTGACCGCCTGGTGTGGGCGGGCTGGCTGCCGTTCACGTCGGGGCTCGCAGTGGTGGGGGTCGCGCTCGGGTTCGGGATGTCGGCGGTCCTCGGCTTCCTGCTCGTTTACAACGTCGGGCACGTGGCGCTGCGTTGGTGGGCGCTGCAGGCGGGTTGGACGTACGGAGCGCGCGTGGCCGTGGCGCTGCACCAGCCGTTGCTGCAGCGCGCGACGGCCTGGAGCGGCCCGGCCATGGCGCTCGCCGTCGGCGCCGCGCTGCCGCTCGCGGCGCGCGCGCTCGCTACACCGTTCGCAGGCTGGGCACGGTCTGTGCTCCTTGCCGCCGCGCTCGTGGGGTTCGGACTGCTGTGGCTCTCCCGTGGTCGGCTCACGGGTCTGCGGTTCGGACTGGCGCTGCTCGCCCTCGCCGCGCTGGTGGGGTGGCTATGGCGGTAATCGAGCGCGAGGCCAAGATCGTCAACCCGCTGGGCATGCACGCGCGCCCCGCGGCCGAGTTCGTGAAGGTCGCGAACCGCTTCAAGGCGGCGGTCGAGGTGCGCAAGGACGACCTCGCCGTGAACGGCAAGAGCATCATGGGGGTCATGATGCTCGCCGCCGAGTGCGGTTCGTCGCTGTCGCTCAAGACGGAGGGCGAGGACGCCGCGGACGCGATGGCGGCGCTGCTGGCGCTCGTCGCGGACGGCTTTCACGAGATGCATCTCGGCGCCGACATGAAGGAAGAGGAGCAAGAGGAGCAGCAGGAGCCGCAATGAGCGAACGCTGGCTGAAGGGCATCGGGGTCTCGGCCGGGATGGCCGTCGGTCCGGCGGTCGTCGTCCGCTGGGCGCTGCCCGAGGTCCCCCACCGCGTCGTGCCGCGCTCGCAGGTCGAGAAGGAAGTCCGCCGCCTGCGCGCGGCGGTGCGCGACGTCAAGCGCCACGTCCAGGAGCTCCAGGCCAAGGCCGAGGACCGCGCTGGTGTGGACGAAGCGCGCATCTTCGACTTCCAGATCCTGATGCTCGAGGATAAGGAGTTCTTGTCCAGCGTCGAAGACCTGATCCGCGAGAACCACCTCACCGCCGAGAAGGCGTTCGAGTTCAAGGCGCTGGAGGTGCGTGACACGTGGACGGCGACCGGGAGCCCGCAGCTCAAAGATCGCCTGACCGATTTCGCCGGCGTGGCGATCCGCGTGATCGAGCATCTCATGCACCGCGGCGCGGACGAGGTGTGGGAGGGGATCACCCAGCCGTCCGTCGTGGTGGCCAAGGAGGTCGGCCCCGGGCTCACGGTGCAGCTCGACCGGGAGCACGTCGTGGGCCTCATCAGCGAAGAAGGGACCCGGACGTCCCATGCCGCGATCCTGGCCCACTCGCTCGGCATCCCCGCCGTCTTCGGCGTGGCGGGGGCCATGGAGCGGATCGAGCCCGGGACGATGCTCGTAATGGACGGCACACGCGGCACGGTGCTGCTCCATCCCACGCCGCAGGAGATCGCCGAAGCGAAGACCCGGGAGCTGGGGCGGCGCGCGCTGGCCGAACAGCTCGAGGCGGTCGTGGACCAGCCCGCCGTCACTGTGGACGGAGTGCGCATCGTGCTGCGCGGCAACGTGGACCTGCCTGACGAGCTAGCGGCGGCGCGCAACCACCGCGCCGAGGGCGTGGGCCTGCTGCGCACCGAGTTCCTCATCATGGGACACAGCGCGCTCCCCAGCGAAGACGACCAGACGGAGTACTTCCGCCGCGTGGGGCAGGCCTTTCCCGGCCATCCCGTGGTGATTCGCACGTATGATCTCGGGGGCGACAAGCTGCCGGCCCCGTTCCGCACCCAGCCCGAACCGAACCCGCAGCTCGGCTGGCGCGCGATCCGGGTTTGCCTCGACCGCCCCGAGATCTTCCGCACCCAGGTGCGCGCGGCCCTGCGCGCGGCGGCGCACGCGGACATCTGGCTCATGATCCCGCTCGTCACGCGGCTCGACGAGGTGGACCGGACCCGCGCCATCGTCTCCGAGGAGGCGGCCAAGCTCACCCGCGAGGGGATTACGGCGGCGGCCTCGGTGCCCGTGGGGGTCATGGTGGAGACGCCGGCGGCCGCAGTGCTCGCCGATCGGCTGGCGGAGATCAGCGATTTCCTGAGTGTGGGAACCAACGATCTCACGCAGTATACGTTGGCGGTGGATCGCGGCAACGCGCGGCTGGCCGACCGCTTCCACCCGCACGATCCGAGCGTGTTGCGCCTTCTCAAGATGGTGGCCGACGCCGCGCGCGCCGCGGGAAAGCCCGCGAGTGTGTGCGGCGAAATGGCGTCCGAGCCGCTTTCGGCTTTCCTGTTGATCGGCCTCGGCTACGAGACGCTGTCCGTCGCGCCGCCCGCATTGCCGCTCGTGAAGTGGACCGTGCGGCAGGTGAGCGCCGCGCGCGCGCGGGCGGCGGCCGAGCAGGCGCTGCAGGCCCGCACCGCCGACGAAGTCCTCGATCTCCTGCGCCTGGCTCTCGCCGAAGCGGTGGATTTGAAGCTGCTCGACCCGGACGCCCGGTTGCCCGCGGGGCGGCGCGCCGCTAGCTTGAAAGTTTAACGGCCGGATCACGAGATGCCCGCGCAACGCCACGTCTTTACGTCCGAATCGGTCACCGAAGGCCATCCGGACAAGATCGCCGACCAGATCTCCGACGCCGTGCTGGACGCCATCATCGCCAAGGACCCCGCGGCGCGCGTGGCGTGCGAGACGCTCGTCACGACCGGCATGGCCGTGGTGGCGGGCGAGATCACCACCACCACCTATGTCCACATCCCCGACATCGTGCGCGGGACCATCAGCTCGATCGGTTACACGGACGCGAGCTTTGGGTTCGACGCCCAGACTTGCGCCATCCTCACCACCATCGACCGCCAGTCCGGCGACATCGCGATGGGCGTGGACCGGGGCGGGGCCGGCGACCAAGGGATGATGTTCGGCTATGCCTCGGACGAAACGCAGTCGCTCATGCCGCTGCCGATCGTGCTGGCGCACCGGCTCGCCGAGCGGCTCGCGTACGTGCGCAAGGCGGGTGACCTCCCCTGGCTGCGGCCCGACGGCAAGACGCAGGTGAGCGTGATCTACGAGGGGGCACGGCCGGTCGGCATCAGCAAGGTGGTGGTCTCGACGCAGCACTCCGACAAAGTGGACAACACCGAGTTGCGGGATGGGGTCAACGCCATCGTGGTGCGGCCGGTGTTGACCGACGCGGGCTTCGAGGTGGCGGAACGAGACATCCTGATCAATCCTACCGGCCGCTTCGTCGTCGGCGGGCCGCAGGGCGACGCCGGCCTGACGGGCCGGAAGATCATAGTCGACACCTATGGCGGCATGGCCCGCCACGGCGGCGGGGCGTTCAGCGGCAAGGACCCCTCCAAGGTGGACCGGTCGGCCGCGTACGCGATGCGCTGGGTGGCGAAGAACGTCGTGGCCGCGAAGCTCGCCCAGCGGTGCGAGGCGCAGGTGGCCTACGCCATCGGCGTTGCCGAGCCCGTTTCCGTGATGATCGACACGTTCAACACCGGCGTCGTGCCGGACGAGGTTGTTGAGGAGGCCGTCCGCGAAGTCTTCGACCTCACCCCGCTGGGCATCAACAAGGCGTTGCGCCTCCGCAATCCGATCTACCGGGCCACCGCAGCCTATGGCCACTTCGGCCGGTCCCCCGAAAAGCGCCGCTTCGTGGACAAAGACCTCGACAAGGAAGTCGAGCTGTTCACCTGGGAGCAAGCCAATCGCGTCGAGGACCTGCGGCTCGCGGTGCAGCGCCCGAAGCGCTCGGGGTCGGCGAAAGCCATCGCGTGACGACCACGGCGCAGACCGCCGCGCACGATATCAGGGACCCGGGCCTCGCGGCGGAAGGGCGGCGTCGCACCGAGTGGGCGGAGCGTTCCATGCCGGTGCTGCGCCAGCTGCGGGAGCGGTTCGCCCGCGAGCGGCCCCTCGCCGGCCGCCGAGTCTCGGCCTGCCTGCACGTGACCACGGAGACCGCGAACCTCGCGGTCACGCTGAAGGGGGGCGGGGCGGACGTGGCCCTGTGCGGGTCGAACCCGCTCTCCACGCAGGACGATGTCGCCGCCCATTTGGTCAAGGACCACGGCATCAAGGTCTTCGCGATAAAGGGCGAGGACCATCCGACCTACTACGAGCACATCCGCGCTGCTCTCGCCCACCGGCCCGACGTCACCATGGACGACGGGGCCGACCTGGTCGGGGCGCTGCACATGATCGCCCTGAACCGGTTGGACGACCTGGCGCGGCCGGTGCGCAAGTGGGTCGAGACCCTTGCGGTCGCCGACCGCAAGGCGCTCGTGGGTGGCGTGCTCGGCTCGACGGAGGAGACCACGACCGGCGTGATCCGCCTCAAGGCCATGGCCCGCGACGGCGTACTGCAGTTCCCTGTCGTGGCGGTGAACGACTCCGACACGAAACACCTGTTCGACAACCGCTACGGCACGGGCCAGTCGACGCTGGACGGGATCCTGCGCGCGACGAACCTCCTCATCGCGGGGAGCACGGTCGTCGTGGCGGGGTATGGGTGGTGCGGTCGCGGCTTCGCCATGCGGGCCCGCGGGGCGGGGGCGAACGTGCTCGTGACCGAGATCGACCCGCTCAAGGCGCTCGAGGCCCAGATGGACGGTTACCGGGTCGCGACGATGGCCGAGGCCGCTCGCGTGGGGGACGTGTTCGTCACCCTCACGGGGAACGTCGACGTCATTCGCGTGGAGCACATGCGGGCGATGAAGGATGGGGCGGTGCTCGCCAACTCGGGTCACTTCAACGTCGAGATCGCCCTCGAGGGCTTGAAGCAGGTGGCTCAGGGCCCGACCCGGGTGCGGGAGTTCGTGGACGAGTGGCGGCTGGACGGCAAGCGGATCTTCGTGCTGGCCGACGGCCGGCTGATCAACCTGGCGGCGGCCGAGGGCCACCCCGCGAGCGTGATGGACATGTCGTTCGCGAATCAGGCCCTGGCCGCCGAGTTCGTCGTCCAGCAGGCGAAGAGCCTGACGAAGGACGTGCACCGCATTCCGCGGGAGCTGGACGCCGAGATCGCGCGGCTCAAGCTGCAGGCGATGGGAGTGACGATCGACAGGCTCACGCCGGAACAGCAGAAATACCTGACCTCCTGGGAGCAGGGTACCTGAGCGCGAACGTCATCCAGGTGCGCGTCGCGCACCTGGGGCTCGACCGCACGACCAACACGCCGGTCGTCATCCTGCAGGAACAGGAAGGCGAGCGTGTGCTGCCGATCTGGATCGGGCCCGCCGAGGCCAGCGCGATCGCGATGGAGCTCGCAGGCGTGAAGTTCGCCCGGCCGCTAACCCACGACCTGCTGAAGCAGGTGATCCTCGGACTCGGCGCGGATCTGCGGAAGGTGCTCATCACGCAGGTCAAGGACAACACGTACTACGCAGAGCTGCACATCTACCGCGGTGACGCCGTCATCCAGATCGACGCTCGGCCGTCCGACTCGATCGCCGTCGCCCTGCGGCTCAAGGCGCCGATCTTCACGAGCGAGAGTCTTCTCGCGCTGACGTCGGTCGAGACGGGCGAGGCCGGCGGCGAAGCCGGACAGGGACCGCTCGATCCCGACGCGCTGAAGACCTACCTGCAGAACCTCGATCCTGAAGACTTCGGGAAATTCACTCCGTAGCGCGCTCGCTTTGCTCTGCCTCGTGGGCGGAGCCGGCGGCGAACTTCTCGCACAGCGGATGGTGGTTTCGGGCCGGGTCCTGCTCGGCGGGCCGCGCGGAGCGCCGCTCGAGGGCTCGTGGGTCGTGCTGCATCGCGTGACCATGGGTGGGGGCGGGGCCCCGATCGACTCGTTTCGCACCGACGCCCGGGGCACGTTCGCGCTGACCGTCGCCCGCCCCGACACGGCGGCGCTCTACGTCGCCAGCACCTGGTACGGGGGGATCGCGTATTTCTCGCAAGCGCTGACGGCCGCGAGCGCCGGCGCCGGGCTGAGCCCGCTGCTCGTGTTCGACACCACATCGGCGGGCCCCGCGATCGAGGTCGCCCGGCGCCTCGTCACCATCGCGAAGCGCAAGAAGGACGGGACGCGCGACGTGCTGGAGCTCGTGGAGCTCCGGAATCCCGGGAACAGGACGCGCATCGCCGCGGACACGGTCCGGCCCACGTGGGCCGGCGCCATCCCGCACGACGCGATCCAGTTTCAGGTCGCGCAGGGCGACGTCTCGCCCCAGGCAGTAGCCCTGCACGGCGACAGCGTCATGGTGTTCGGACCTGTCCCGCCGGGCGATCCCAGGCAGCTGAGCTACGCGTACGTGCTGCCCGCGAACGTGTCGAGCGTCGCCATGCCGCACGACCAGCCGGCGGCCGAGCTGGACCTGTTGCTGGAGGACACGGTTGGGGTCGTGACGGCAAGCAAGCTCGACACGCTCGGCGTCGAGGAGATCGAGCATCGCCGCTTCGCCCGCTACCGCGCCACGGCGCTCGATGCGGGAACCCCTGTGACGATCGCGCTCCCCACCCGAGACCGCTTCCGCGCCGAGTCGCTCGTGCCGGTCGTCGTGGCGCTGGCGGCGGTCGCGCTGGGGCTGGGGTTCGTCGTGGCTCTGAGACGTCAGACATCAGACGTCAGACGTCAGAGAGAAGCTGATGTCTGACGTCTGATGTCTCTCTTGCGCAGCGAAAGTCGTCTGCATAGACTAACCCAGTCGTTACAAGCGAACGCGGATCACGGAAGCCGGTGCGACTCCGGCGCGGCCCCGCCACTGTAACGGGCAGCTAGGACGCAGCGCACGCTGCGCCAGCGCGTAGATCGCGGCTCAACGCCACTGGGAACTCCCGGGAAGGCGAGCCGCACGCCCGAAGCCAGGAGACCTCTTCGTTCGCGCCACCTGCAGATCCCTCGCGGGAGGGATGGTGGCGCTGCGCACTGAGGCGCAGACGCTAGCCCATCTCCGCTCCGTCGGGGGTGGGCTTTTTGGCCATGCGCCTGTGGGCACATCGTACCCAGCTCGCGGGCCTCCTCGCGCTGGCGGCCGTCGCCGCGTGCCGGCGAGAAGGTGGTGTCGCGCGCGGTGACGGCGCGCTGACCGTCATCGACGACGCGGGCCGTCGCGTCGAGCTCCACGCCCCCGCCCGCCGCATCGTCTCCCTCTCGCCCGCCGTCACGGAGCTGCTCTTCGCCCTGGGCGCGGGTGATCGCGTCGTCGGTCGCACCACGTGGTGCGACTTTCCACCGGCGGCGCGGGCGGTGCCGAGCGTCGGCGACGGCCTGAACCCGAACATCGAGGCGGTCGCGGCTCGTCGGCCCGATCTCGTTGTGCTGTACCGGTCGCCACTCAACGGGACGGCGGCGCGCCAGCTCGAGCGGCTCGGCATCGCGGCGGTGCTGGTGCGGCAAGACCGTCTGGAAGACGTCGGGCGCGCCGCGCGGCTGCTCGGGCGTCTCGCCGGCGTGGAGGCCTCCGGGGACTCGCTTGCCGCCTCGAGCGAGCGCCTCCTCGCGAACCCGCCTGCCGCGTCCCACGTCAGCCTCGCCTTCGTCGTCTGGGACAACCCGCCGATGGTGATCGGGGGCGGCAGCTACCTGGACGAGCTTGCGACGCTGGCGGGCGCGCGCAACGTGTTCCACGACGTCGGGTCGGCCTCGGCCACGGTGGCGATCGAGACGATCGCGGCCCGCGATCCCGATGCGATCGTGGTTCTGAGCGACACCGCGCCGGCCGCGCCTGCGGCCTTCGCCGGACGCCGCGAGTGGCAGGCGGTTCGCGCGGTGCGCGAGCGGAGGTTCGTCCAGCTCACGGGGTCGCTCTATGGGCGGCCGAACTCGCGCGCTGCGGAAGCCGTCGCCGAATTGCGGCGGCTGCTCGCGGCGCCGGGGGCGGGGGGACCGGGCGGCGCAGGGAGGACCCGATGAAGTGGCTCGGCCTGGGGCTCGTCGCTCTCCTGTCATTCGCGCTCGCCGTGCTGCTCGGGCCTGCCCACGTGCCGCTGGCGCAGTTCGCGCGCTCCGACATCGTGCGGTCGCTGCGGCTGCCGCGGGCGATCCTCGCGTTCCTGGTGGGTGGATCCCTCGCGCTGTCGGGCGCGAGCCTCCAGGCGCTGGTGCGGAACCCGCTCGCCGACCCGTTTCTGCTGGGCCTGTCCGGCGGAGCGGGGCTCGGAGCGGTGCTCGCGATCGCCTTGCACCTCGCGGGCCCGTGGGTGCTGCCGCTCGCGGCCTTCGGCGGCGCGCTGTTCGCCATGGCGCTGGTCTACCGCCTGGGGCTCGTGGGGGGCGCCGAGCTCGACCCGCGGGTGCTCATCCTCGCGGGGGTCGCCGTGGGCGCATTCGCGTCGGCGGTCACGACGGCGATCGTGTCCCTCTCCGACGCCGCCGAGCTCCGCAACACGTTCCTGTGGTTGTGGGGCGGGTTATCGGGCGCATCGTGGGACACGGTGGTTGTGATGGCAGTCTATGCGCCGCTGCCGGTCCTGGTGCTCTTCGCGGCCGCCCGGCCGCTCGATCTGCTCGCCCTCGGCGAGGAGCCCGCCCGCCATCTCGGCGCCGACGTGGTGCCGCTCAAGCGCCGCGTCTATGTCGCCGCCTCGCTGCTCACCGCGGCAGCCGTGGCGGTCTCCGGGGTCATCGGCTTCGTGGGGCTGGTCGTGCCGCACGCGATGCGCACCCTCTGGGGCCACCGTCACCGGCCGCTCCTGCCCGCGTCCTTCGTCGGGGGCGGCGCGCTGCTCGCGCTCTCCGACACGGTCGCTCGCGTCGCGGTCGCGCCGCGGGAGCTGCCGGTGGGGATCGTCACGGCCCTGATCGGGGTCCCCGTGTTCGCCCTGATGTTGCGCCGATGGAGGGCCGCCTGATCCTCGACGTGCGCGGCGTATCGTACCGCTACCCGAGCGCCGCGGCGGACGCCCTCGCGTGCGTGAGCTTGAACGCGCGGGCGGGCGAGTTCCACGCCGTGCTCGGGCCCAACGGGAGCGGCAAGACGACGTTGGTGCGCGTGGCGCTCGGGCTGCTGTCGCCCCAGGCGGGGACCTCGGAAGTCCTCGGCCGCCCGGCCACGACGTGGTCGCGGCGGGAGCTCGCGCGCGTCGTCGCGGTGGTGACGCAGCGGGAAGAAGGCCTGTTCCCGCAGCGTGTGCGCGAGACCGTGTTGCTGGGCCGCTATCCGCGGCTCTCCCTCTGGGGAGCGGAGCGTGCGCAAGACCGGAGCGCGGTCGAGCGGGCGCTCGGGCGTTGCGACGTCGCGGGCCTCGCCGACCGTTGGTTGTGGACGCTCTCGGGCGGTGAGTACCAGCGCGTACGGGTCGCCCGGGCGCTGGCCCAGGAGCCGCAACTGCTCGTCCTGGACGAGCCGACCGCGAGCCTCGACGTGCGCCACGAGATGGAACTGTTCGAGCTCGCCCGCACGCTGGTGGACGAGCATGGGCTCGCGGTCGTGATGATCACCCATCACATCAACCTCGCGGCGCGGTTCGCCGACCGGGTGCTGCTCCTCTCCGAGGGGCGGGCGGTGGGCCAGGGAGCGCCGGGCGAGGTGCTCACGCGCGAGACGGTCGCACGCGTGTTCGCCTGGCCGGTGGCGATCGAGGCCTTCGACGGGCGCCCGCAAGTCGTCCCGCTACGTAGGCGGAGGAACGCATGAGATTCCCCGTTGCCGCGACCCTGGTGGTCGCGCTCGCGCCGGCGCTCGGCGGCCAGGAGCCGACCGATACCGTGATGCTCACGCCGGTCGTGGTGACGGCCACGCGACTCCCGACGCCGGCGGACGCCGTCCCGGCGGCGGTCACGGTTCTCACGAGGGAAGCGCTGCGCTCGCAGGGAATCCGAACCGTGGCCGAGGCATTGCGCACAGTCCCCGCCGCGCACGTGGTCGTGACGGACGCCTACGGCAGCCAGACGTCCCTCTTTCTCCGAGGGGGGAACAGCGACTACGTGAAGGTTCTGATCGACGGAGTGCCGCAGAATGCCCCGGGCGGCGCCTATGACTTCGCCAATCTCACCACCGACAACGTCGAGCGGATCGAGGTGGTGCGGGGACCGGTCAGTGTGCTCTACGGGTCCGATGCCGTCGCCGGAGTGGTGCAGATCTTCACTCGGGACGGTCGCGGCTCGGCGCACGGGGACGTGACGGTGAGCGGCGGAACGTATGGCAGTGCGAGCGTCACCGCGAATATCGCCGGGGGAGACGAGCGCGCCGGGTACGCCGTCGGGATCTCACGCTTCTCGAGCGACGGAGTCTATCCGATCAACAACCAGTACCGCAACGACGTCCTGAGCGGCCGCGTGCGGCTCCGGCCCGACCGGCGTACCGACGGGACGCTGGCGTTCCGGTACGACGACGCACTCTACCATTTTCCGACCGACGGGGCCGGCGATACGGTCAGCAACAACCAGCGCCAGCTCGATCGCGGCCCGTCGCTCGGGCTGGACCTCGGCCGCCGCTTCTCTTCCCGCCTCGAGGGCCGTCTCAACGCCGCCTGGCACCGCGAGAACTACCAATACGCGATAGGGCCGAACGGCCCGGCCGATACGACCACCTTCCCGTTCAGCAGCTCCGATTGGACCACACGCACGGGGCTCGACGCCCGGATCAACGCGACGCTGCCGCGGAGCGACGTCGTGACCCTGGGCGTGGCGCTCGAGCGGGAAGCGATGGCGGGCACCACGCTCGATACGGCGCGCACCCGGAACGACGGAGCCGTCTCGCTGCAACTCCAGACGGGGCCCGAGCGGCCCGTCACGTTGATCCTCGGCGCGCGCTTGGAGGACAATGAGCGCTTCGGCACCTATGCCACATACCGGACGGGCTTGTCCGCTCGCGTCCGGGAGGGCGTGCGGGCCATCGCTTCCCTCGGGACGGGGTTCAAGGAGCCGAGCTTCTATCAGACGTTCGCGACCGGTTTCGTGCACGGCAACCCGGACCTCATGCCAGAGCACTCCCTTAGCTGGGAGGCGGGGCTCGAGTACACGAGTCTGTCGAGGTCGGTGACCGCCCGCGCGACGTACTTCGATCAGCGGTTCCGCGACCTGATCCAGTACACTGCCGCACCTCTCGGGCCCGACTCGACGAACTACGTCAACCTGTCGGACGCCGCGGCACGGGGCGTGGAGCTCGCGGTTCAGGCCGCGCTCGGTGGAGGGCTCTCGGTTGACGCGACCTACACCTACCTCGACTCGCGCGACGGGACCACGAACCGGCGGCTGCAGCGCCGGCCGACGCACGCGGGCGGCCTGCGGCTCGGCCAGGCGATCGCGGCGCGCGGCACCGCCATGCTGTCCGCCGAATTCACGGGCGACCGCGGTGACTACGATTATCGGACCTATCCCGCGACACCCGTGACCCTCCCCCCCCACACGCGCGTGGACCTGGCGGGGACGTACGACGTAATCCGCGGCCACGGAGCGGCGCCCGGCCTCGCGTTCGACGCGCGGATCGAGAACCTGCTCGACGCCCGTTACGAAGACGTGAAGAACTTTCCGGCTCGCCGTCGGACGGTGCTCGCAGGCGGCCGCTTGCAATTCGGGCGCTGATGCCCGTCATCTTCGCCTGGAGCGGGGGCAAGGACAGCGCCCTTGCGCTCGCGGAAGTGCTCTCGAGCGGTCGCGACCAGGTGGTCGGCCTGCTGACCACGGTGACGGCGGGACACGATCGGATCAGCATGCACGGCGTGCGCCGCACGCTTCTGCATCGGCAGGCCGAGGCGCTGGGCCTGCCCCTCCGCGAAGTCCTCATCTCACCGCAATCGTCCAACGAGGAGTACGAAGCGAAGATGGGCGCGGCGCTGGCCGACCTGACCGCTGCCGCGCCCGCCGTGGACGGCGTCGTGTTCGGGGACCTGTTCCTGGAGGACATCCGGGCCTACCGAGAGCGCATGCTGGCACGCATCGGGATGCGGGGGTTATTTCCGCTGTGGCACCGGGACACGGCCCGCCTCGCCGGGGAGTTCGTGCGCCGGGGCTACAAGGCGATCCTCGCGTGCGTGGACTCCCGCGCCCTGGCGGCCGAGTTCGCCGGCCGCGAGTTCGACGCGGCGCTGCTCGCCGACCTGCCGCGCGGTGTGGACCCGTGCGGGGAAAACGGTGAGTTCCACACGTTCGTGTATGGCGGGCCGATCTTCGCCCACCCGCTGGCGGTGCGCCGCGGACAGATCGTGGTGCGGGAGGGTCGGTTCGTGTATTGTGATCTCGTGGAGAGCACCGAGTGAGACGAATCCTCCTCGCGGCCGTCGTGCTGGCGGCGGGGTGCAGCGACGCGCTCGAGCAGACGAGCTCGGCGGGGCAGGTCGTGGCGGTCGTCAGCGATCCGGAGAACAGCGTGTCGTTCGTGTCGGCGACGGACTTCTCGATCGAGACCGTCGCCATGCAGACGCGCACCGCAGTCACGAGCGCCGCCGGCCGGGGCACGGTTGTGCTCGTCCTCCTCGGTCTCATCGATTCCCTGGCCGTCGTCCGCACGCCCGGTTACTGCACGGTCGGGCTGTGCGTGCCGCAGGTCGTTCTGCTGCCCCTCGCGCCGGGGTCGGGGGCGAGCGGCGTCGCGATTCAAGACGACTCGATCGCTTGGGTGGCCAATCCCGCGCTTAACACCGTGACGCGCCTCAACTACCTCACCGGAGGCGCCACGGGTCGGTCAGTGGGTGTTCACCCCCAGGCCGTGGCCATCGTCCGGGCACGGGTTTTCGTCGCGAATGGGAATCGAGCGGACTCTGCGCCGCCGGGGCCGAGTTGGCTCTCGTCGTTTCCGTGCTGCGGCGGCGCCGTCGCTGCGGACTCGATTCCGCTCACCGGAGTGGACCCCCGTGTGCTCGTGGTCGGCGACGACAGCTTGTTGTACGTGCTCGAAGCGGGGCATCCCGGGCAGAGCGATGGCAAGCTGTCCATCGTGGATCCCGTCGCTCGCACGGAGCTCGCGGTCGTCAATGGGCTCGGCGAGTCACCTCGGGCCGCCGCATTTCATCCGTCAGGCCGGCTGCTGGTCGGCGGGGACGAGATCCTCGAAGTCAACACATTGGCGCGGTCCGTGACACGGGGACCCCACCAGGGGGTAACCACCGCGGGCCCGGTCTCGGCGCTCGTCGTCGACCTCCGGGGCCGGGTGTACGCCACGTCGTCGACTTGCGAGTTCGCGGCCGTCGGTCTCCCCAACGTCCACGTCCTGTCTCCGCCCCCGGACTACCGCGTGATCAAAACGGTCACCGTCGGCGATTGTCCAGCGGCTGCTGCGCTGGCGACGAAGCCGTGACGGCGGTGTAGGTTTCCCTTATGGCCCTCGTCACCACTCCCGCGGTCGTGCTCCGGACCTATCGTTACAGCGAGACGTCCAAGGTCGTGCGGCTCGCGACGCGCGACCTGGGCGTTCAGAGCGCCATCGCCAAGGGCGCGCTGCGGCCGAAGAGCCGGTTCGGCGCGGGCCTCGAGCTGTTGAGCGAGGGCACGGCGCAGCTCTACTTCCGCGAAACTCGTGAGCTGCACACACTCGCGGCCTTCGATCTCGTCGATCTCCGGCGCCAGTTGGCGGCGGACGTCGGCCGCTTTGCGGGGGCTGCGGCCCTGGCCGAGGTGATGCTCAAGATGGCGCCTCCCGCGCCCCTCCCCGCCGCGTACGACACGCTGACTGGAGCGCTTGAGCTCCTCGGGTGGGTGGCTCCCGAAGCGGTGGAGGCCGCAGCGATCCGTGGCCTGTGGATCCTGCTCGCCGTTCTGGGCTTCGAGCCGTCACTCCAGGTTTGCGTCCGGGATGGTGCCCCGATCCAGCCCGACGGGGGAGTCGCTTTCAGCGTCGCCGAAGGCGGTGCGTTTTGCGCGCGCTGCGCGCCCAGAGAGCGTCCCACACGGCTTCCGCCCGAGGCGTACGCAGACCTCGTCGCCCTGAACGATCCCCGGGCCGACCTGCCTCAGCTCGACGCGCCGCACGCCGCGGCGCACCGCCGCCTCGTGGCTCGCTTCCTCCGCCACCACTTCGGCGAGGCCGGAGTCCTCTCCGCCCTCGACTTCTGGGAGCGTCACCCGTGGGTGTCTCCCGCTCGGGTCCCGTCCGCCGCTTCGTAATCGGCACGGCCGGTCACATCGACCACGGCAAGACGGCGCTCGTGAAGGCCCTCACCGGGGTCGACACCGATCGCTGGGAGGAGGAGAAGCGCCGGGGGATCACCATCGACCTTGGCTTCGCTCCGCTCCCGCTGGGTGACGAAGTTCAGGCGAGCGTGGTGGACGTGCCGGGCCACGAAGGCTTCGTGCGCAACATGCTCGCCGGCGCGACGGGCATCGACGTCGCGCTGCTCGTGATCGCGGCCGACGAAGGGATCATGCCCCAGACCGAAGAGCACCTCGCGATCGTGGAGCTGCTCGGCGTGCGGCGCGGGATTCCCGTGATCACCAAGCGGGACCTCGTCGAACCCGACTGGCTCGACCTGGTGCGGACCGAGGTCACCGAGCGGCTCCAGGGAAGCCGGGTCCACTGGGCGCCTCCCGTGGCCACGTCCGCCGTGACGCGGGAAGGACTCGATGAGCTCCAGGCCGCCCTGCGCCTGGTCGCGCGGGACCTGGTAGAGCGGCCCGCCGACGACCTCTTCCGGCTGCCGATCGACCGGGTGTTCGCGCTGGCCGGGGCGGGGACCGTCGTCACCGGATCCACCTGGACCGGCACGGTCGCGGTGGGCGGCACGGTGCGGCTCCTGCCCCTCGACCGGGAAGCGCGGGTGCGCTCGATCGAGGTGCACGGACAGGCGGCGGAGCGCGCCGTACCGGGTCGGCGCACCGCACTGGCCCTGGTCGGGGTGGACAAACAGGAGCTCGAGCGCGGTCACGTCGTCGTCACTGGGCCGGGATGGCGCGCCACCATGATGCTCGATGCCGCCGTGGAGCTTCTCCCCGTGGCCCGGAAGCCGATCGCCTCCCGGACTCGGTTGAGGGTCCACCTTGGCACGGCGGAGGTGCTGGCCCGCGTGGTCCAGGTGCGGTCCATCAGTCCGGGGCAGTCGGGTCTCGCCAGGCTCGTCCTGGAGAGTCCCCTGGTGGCGCGTGGCGACGACCGTTTCGTACTCCGGTCTTTCTCGCCGGTGGCCACGGTCGGCGGCGGCGTGGTGCTCGATCCCTTCCCAGCGCCTCGCCCCCGGCTGCGCCAGCGCCGGCTCGCAGCCGATCAGACCGCGGCGGAGCGGCTGCGCGTGCTCGCCGAGGAGAGTGGTCTCGCGGGCGTTCCCGTCGAGACCCTCGCCGTGCGCCTCGGTGTGCTTCCTGAGCGCAGGAACGCCGTCATCGCGGAAGCGGGGACGGATATCTCGACCGTCGGCGAGACGGTCGTGGACCGCACGGTGCTGGCAGCCGAGGCGAAGCGACTGGCGGAGGTGCTCCGTCGCTACCACGAGGCCCATCCGCTCGATCCAGGCATGTCGCTGCAGGCCCTCCGGGCGGCGGTGGCGGGGCCGGCGCCGCCACCCGCCGTACTGGACGCCATCCTCGAGCTCGGCGCCCGCGAGCGGAGGTTCGAGGTCGCGGGCAGCGTCGTCCGACTCCCCGGCTGGCGGCCCGCCCTGGACGTGCGCACGAGCGACGTCACGGCGAATCTGGCACGCCGGCTGGCGGAGGCGCGCTGGCAGGTCCCGACCGTCCTCGAGCTGGAGCGAGAATTCCCCGGCGCGCCGGTCCGCCCGGTCTTGTCCCACCTCGCCCGGGAGGGCGTAGTAGAAGCGATGGATCAGGAGCGCTACGCGGCGAAGCGGGCGCTGGAAGAGTTCCGCGCCGCGCTCGAGTCCGCCCTGGCCGAGCTGGGCGGCGCTACCCCGGCGGAGCTGCGGGATCGCTTCGGTTTGACGCGCAAGTACTTGATTCCATTGCTCGAATGGGCCGACCGCCGGAGCATCACCCGGCGGGACGGCGACCGCCGAGTGCTCGTCCGGTTGACAGCAGGGAAAGGCGGTTCATAGTTTTGGGTCGAGCGCCCTCGGTCTTGAGTTTCACCCGCCACTAAGGAGAGCAGTCTAAGGTCCTTTTCTCGTTCGCAGAGGAGCCGTGATGAAGCGGTACGCCTGGGCGGTTTTGGGGCTCGGGCTCTGGGCGGCGGGGCAGTCGGCATGGGGGCAGGACCCCCAACCCGCGGTTGAGCTGAAACAGAATTACCCGAACCCGTTCAACCCGGCGACCACGATCCCGTTCTCGTTGAGCGGGGATCTGTTTCCCAGTGGTCACCGGCCGGTGGTGTCACTGAAGATATACAACGAAGATATACAACGTGCTGGCGCAGCTCGTTGCGGTGCCTATCCTCCAAGGCACGGGCGAGGTGGTCGACAACCTCGAGTTGAGCTGCTCGAGCGCTGTGGGCTGCACCTATAGCGCGTACTGGGACGGGAACGTCCGGAACACCGGTCAGGCGGCGGCGTCCGGCGTTTATATCTATCAGCTCGTCGTGGACGGGAAGCGGTTCACGAGGAAGATGGTTGTGATGAAGTAGGGCTGCCCATCTGTAGCGTTGGTGTTCACCCGTTCTGACGCACTCTCTGTCATATCGGCATGTTCTTGTGGGCACGCTGGTTGCGAAGTAGACCTGCGCCATGATTAAGCCAGAACGTTTGACCGTGAAGGCCGCCGAGGCCTTGCAGCAGGCCGGCGCGCTCGCCCGCGCCAGGGGTAACCCTGTCATCAACGACGCTCATCTATTCTCCGCCCTGCTTGCGCAGGAGGACGGGATCGTCGTCCCACTGCTCCAGAAGGTCGGACTCAACGTCACTCAGCTGAGAGCCGAGACGGAGCGGGAGCTCGAGCGATTCCCCAAGCAGTCGGGTGCCGC
>QHVD01000002.1:25396-28590 GCA_003222235.1 Gemmatimonadota bacterium
GAGATCTCCCAGGCGCTGGACCGCGCCGAGGAGGAGGCCAAGGCCCTGGGCGACGCGTACGTCTCGACCGAGCACGTGCTTCTGGCCCTGGCCGACCAGAAGGGCGCGACCGCGCGGCAGCTCCTGTCCGCCGCGGGCGTGGACCGCGGCGACCTGCTTGCGGCCCTGCAAGCCGTGCGGGGCTCGCACCGGGTCACCGATCAGGAGCCGGAGCAGAAGTACCAGGCCCTCGAGCGGTTCACGCGCGACCTCACCGACCAGGCGCGTAAGGGCAAGCTCGACCCGGTGATCGGCCGGGATGAAGAGATCCGGCGTGTGATGCAGGTGTTGTCGCGGCGGACCAAGAACAACCCCGTCCTGATCGGCGACCCCGGGGTCGGGAAGACCGCGATTGTCGAAGGCCTCGCCCAGCGGATCGTCAATGGCGACGTCCCCGATTCGCTCAAGCACAAGCACCTGGTCGCGCTCGACCTGGGCGCCCTGATCGCCGGCACCAAGTACCGGGGCGAGTTCGAGGAGCGGCTGAAGGCCGTGCTCAAGGAGATCACGAGCGCCGAGGGGAAGTACATCGTTTTCATCGACGAGCTGCACACCCTGGTCGGCGCGGGGAGCGCGGAAGGTGCAGTGGACGCGTCCAACATGTTGAAGCCCGCCCTGGCGCGCGGCGAGCTGCATGTCGTGGGCGCAACGACGCTGGACGAGTACCGCAAGTACATCGAGAAGGACGCGGCGCTGGAGCGGCGCTTCCAACCGGTGTACGTCGGCGAGCCGTCGGTCGAGGACACCATCGCGATCCTGCGTGGTTTGAAGGAGCGCTACGAGGTGCACCACGGCGTCCGGATCACGGACAACGCCCTCGTCGCCGCCGCGACGCTCTCGCACCGCTACATCGGGGATCGGTTCCTCCCCGACAAGGCGATCGACCTCGTGGACGAAGCGGCGAGCCGGCTGCGCATCGAGATCGACTCGTTGCCGCAAGAGATCGACGAGGTCGAGCGCAAGATCGTGCAGCACGAGATCGAGCTGACCGCGCTCGCGAAGGAGAAGGACAAGCCGTCGCAGGAGCGGCGTGAGCGGGTCGAGGAGGAGCTGCGCGAGCTGCGCGAGCGGTCGCAAACCATGAAGGCCCAATGGCAGGCCGAGAAGGACACGATCGCGCGCCTGCGGGGGAAGAAGGCCGAGCTCGAGCAGTTGCGCACGGAGGCGGACCAGGCGACGCGCCGGGGCGACCTGCAGAAGGCGGCCGAGATCACCTACGGCAAGATCCCGGCGCTCGAGCAGGAGATCGCCGGCATTGAGCAGCGGCTCGCCGAGATCCAGAAGAAGGGCAAGTACCTAAAGGAAGAAGTGGACGCCGAGGACATCGCCGAGATCGTCGGCAAGTGGACCGGCATCCCGGTGTCCAAGATGCTCGAGTCGGAGCGCGAGCGGGTCACGCGGCTCGAGGCGGAGCTGGGCCGGCGCGTGATCGGGCAGCCCGAGGCGCTGGCGGCGGTGTCGAACGCGGTGCGTCGCGCTCGGGCAGGGCTCCAGGATCCGAACCGCCCGACCGGCTCGTTCATCTTCCTCGGCCCCACCGGCGTCGGGAAGACGGAGACGGCGCGCGCGCTGGCCGAGTTCTTGTTCGACGACGAGCGCGCGATGGTGCGCCTCGACATGTCGGAGTACATGGAGAAGCACGCCGTGGCACGGATGATCGGCGCGCCGCCCGGCTACGTCGGCTACGAGGAGGGCGGCCAGCTCACCGAGGCGGTGCGGCGCCGCCCGTACGCCGTGGTCCTGTTCGATGAGATCGAGAAAGCGCACCCGGACGTCTTCAACGTGCTGCTCCAGATCCTGGACGACGGGCGCCTCACCGATTCCCAGGGGCGCACGGTGGACTTCCGGAACACCGTCCTCATCATGACGTCGAACATCGGATCGCAGTACATCCTGGAGCACGGCACGAGCAACTGGGAGCAGGTGGAAACGAAGGTGCTCGAGCTGTTGCGCCAGACGTTCAAGCCGGAGTTCCTGAACCGCGTGGACGACGTGATCATCTTCCGCCCGCTCAGTGCGCAGGATATCGAGCGCATCGTGGACCTGCAGCTCGCACGGGTCGAGAAGCTGCTCGCCGACCGCAAGCTGACGCTCGAGGTGACCCCCGCCGCGAAGCAGCTCATTGTGAGCGACGGATACGACCCGGTGTACGGCGCCCGGCCGCTGAAGCGCGCGATCCAGCGCCTGCTGCAGAATCCCCTCGCGCTGGCGGTTCTCGAAGGCGAATATCAGGAGGGCGACCGGATCCGGGTGGACCGGGCGAAGGACGGCAACTCCCTTGCTTTCCAGCGCGTGTCGGCGGCGGCACCTCAGCCCGCGCGTGCGTAAGCCCGGGAAACGGGAAACGGGAAATGGGACACGGCGCCCGCTCCCTGTCTCCGCCGCGGACGAGGCTGGGATCGGGGCGGCGCTCGCTCAGGCGCGGCTCGCCGCCGCAAGCGACGAAGTCCCTGTCGGCGCGGTCGTGGTGCGTCGCGAGAACCCGATCGCCCGGGGCCACAACGAGACCGTCGCGCGCGGCGATCCCACGGCGCATGCCGAGCTTCTCGCCATCCAGCAGGCTCTGAAGACGTTGGGCGCCGACCGTCTCGACGACTGCACCCTGTACGTCACGCTCGAGCCGTGCGCACAGTGCGCCGGGGCGATCGTGCTAGCCAAGGTGGCTCGGCTGGTGTTCGGCGCCTATGACCCCAAGGCCGGGATGGCTGGGAGCGTCGGAGATCTGCTGCGCCACCCCAAGCTCAACCATCGGGTGGAGGTGATCGGGGGCGTCGAGGCGGAAGCCTGCGGGGAGCTGCTGCGAGACTACTTCAGGGCGAAACGGGCGGAGTGAACAGCCCGACCTTGAGTCCCGGGACCCGGTCGAAGTGACGCGGGCTCCCTGTGACAATCTCATCACCCAGGGACAATGCCGTGGACGCGATGAGGAGATCGGACGTCGGAATCCTCCGGCCGCCCGAGCTCAGCCTGGCATCGATCTCGGCGAACACGCGCGCAATCGGGAGGGTGATGGAGAGGACTGGGATCGCCCCCAGTACGGCCTCAACGAACTCCTCGCGGCTCGCTCGTCTCGACGGTGTGTCGGCACGCCAGCACCCGTGAAACAGCTCTGCGGCACTCATGACCGAGAGACCCAGTTCGAGGTCGCCCCACCG
>QHVD01000252.1 GCA_003222235.1 Gemmatimonadota bacterium
GCGCGGAGCTGTACGATCCCGCCACCGGTGAGTGGACCCTCACGGACGGCATGAGCGCCGCGCGTCAGTCGGCGGCGGCGGTGCGCTTGACCGACGGCCGGGTGCTCGTCGCCGGCGGGATCGGCGCGTCTCCGTTCGCGTCGCTCGCCACGGCCGAGTTGTACGACCCCGCGAGCGGCACGTGGGCCGCCACGGGCAGCATGTGGAATCGGCGCTACTGGACGTTCGAGGACATGGCGGCGCTGGATAACTTCCTGTCCCTCCTGCCGGACGGCCGGGTCTTCACGGCGGGTGGTGTGGACCGCTGTGGCGTGCTTTTCTGCGCCCGCACCGTCTTGAACGCGGCGGAGCTGTACGACCCTGCGAGCGGGACGTGGACGCGCACCGGTGCGATGGCCGGACGTCGCGCGGAGCATCAAACGACGCTGCTGCCGGGCGGGCGCGTGCTCGTGAGCGGCGGCCAATACGGCGGCGCCGCGCTGAACACCGTGGAGTTGTACGACGTGGCGTCGGGCACCTTCGCGACGGCGGCGCCGCTCGCGACCGCGCGGTTCGACCATACGACGACCTTGCTGGCGGACGGACGCGCCCTGATCGCCGGCGGGCGGAGCGCGACGAGCCTGAGCGCGGCGGAGATCTATAGCTTGAACACGAACCTCGCACCTGTCGCCGTCGCCGGCCCCCCGGTGACGGGGACCGAGGGTACGGCGGTGGCGCTGGGCGGGAGTGGGTCCGCGGATCCCGACGGCGACGCCTTGTCGTACCTGTGGGATTTCGGGGATGGGAGTCCGACGGCGACCGGGGCACAGGTGAGTCACGTGTATGCGGACAACGGCACCTACACGGTCACGCTGACCGTCTCCGACGGCACCCTGACCGGCAGTGCGTCCACGACGGCAACGATCGCCAACGTGGCACCCGTGGTCAGCTCGCTGGGGGGTGGCACCCTGCTGCCCGGGGAAACCTACAACGGCTCCGGCTACTTCACCGACCCGGGCGCGGACGTCTGGAGCGCGACGGTGGATTATGGCGACGGCTCGGGCCTCGAGCCTCTCTCGCTCGTCGGGAAGGGCTTCGCGCTACGCCATGTGTACGTCGCGCCGGGCAGCTACACCGTCACCGTGACCGTGGGGGACGACGATGGCGGGGTCGGCGCCGCCACCGCGACGGTTGTTATCGAGACGCTGGTCCAGGCGACGCGCGACATCGAGCGGACGATCGGCGGCCTCGTGGCGTCCGGGACGATCGAGCCGGGGACCGCCAATGCGCTCACCGTGAAGCTCGAGGCGGCGATCGCGCAGCTGCAGCGTAACAACACCACGCCGGTCGAGAACGTATTCGCCGCGTTCGTGAACCAGGTGAACGCCCTGGTGAGGTCGGGCCGCCTTGATTCGGCTGCCGGCCAGAGCCTGCTGGACGCCGTGAGGCGCATCGTGAATTCGCTTTAAGAAGGGGTGTCATTTCAAGAGTCAGCGCACCGGCCGCCGAGCCTCTGCCCGGCGGCCGGTTGCTTTCCCGCCGCCCCAGCTGCCCTTGCCGTCCTTGCCGCCCTTTTTCCTAGGGCACCCGCAGCCTCACGTCGATGTCCACCAGTATCGGGCTCGGTGTGTCCACGAAGACCACGCGGTCCGCCTCCCGGCGAATGACCATCTTCACCGGCGGACCCTTTCCCCTGCCGCGCCCCCTGTTGCCGCGACGATACCACACCACGACGTCGGGCCCCCCGTCTTCGACTCGCACCACCTCGTAGCCGTGCCTCACCAGCACTTCCCTGGTGACCACCAGGGCTCGGTCGTTCGTCACGACGTACTTCTTCGGCCCGCGCCCCCGCCCCCTCCCCTGGGCTGCAGCAGGCGCCGCGGTCCCGAGCAGGAGCCCGAGCGTGACGCACAACAGCCTCGTCCGCATCGCCATACGGTCCGCACCTCAAGGTGAACTGTCCCGAAATGTTAGCGTTCGGCGTACACCGAAGGTGTGACCGTCCTCACAACCTCTACCGCCCTCTGCCGTCCTCTACCGTCCTCTACCGTCCTCTACCGTCTTTCAGTATCTGCTTCGCGATCGTATTGAGCTGCATGTTGCTCGTGCCCTCGTAGATCGTCCCGATCTTCGCGTCACGATAGAACTTCTCGACCGGGTACTCCTTCGTGTAGCCGTACCCGCCGAACAGCTCCACGCAGAGTGATGTCACCCGCTCGGCAACCTGCGAGGAGAAGAGCTTCGCCATCGCCGCCTGAACCGTGTACGGCTCACTTGCGTCCTCGAGCCGGGCCGCGTTGTACACCAACAGCCGCGCCGCCTCGAGCTCGGTCGCGGCCTGGGCGAGCTGGAACTGGACCGCCTGGAATTCGCCGATCGGCCTGCCGAACTGCTTGCGCTCCTTGACATACGTGAGCGTAGCGTCGAGCGCGCCTCGGGCGACGCCGATCATCTGCGCGGCGATCCCGATGCGCCCGGTGTTGAGCGTTTCGATCGCCACCTTATAACCCTGGCCGACCTTGCCGACCACGTTCCCGGCCGGCACCTCGCAGCCGTCGAGGATCAGCTCGCAGGTGGAGGACGCTCTGATGCCGAGCTTGTCCTCCCTCTTCCCGATGGCGAAGCCGTTGAACCCGCGCTCGATCGCGAAGGCCGTAATGCCCTTGTAGCCCTTCGAGAAGTCGGTGTTCGCGAACACGAGGAAGAGCTCCGCCTCGGCCGCGTTCGTGATCCACAGCTTGCGACCCTCGAGAATCCACTTGTCCTCTTGCTTCGTGGCCCTGGTCTGGAGACCGAAGGCGTCCGACCCGGACTCGGGCTCGGACAGCGCGTAGGCGCCGACGAGGTCGGTCGCGAGCCGCGGCAGGTAACGGCGCTTCACGTCATCATTGGCCCACTTGATGAGCGGGTTGTTGACCAGTGTGTTCTGCACGTCCATGCAGACCGCGACCGAGGCGTCCACGGCGGATAGCTCTTCCACCGCGAGCGCGGTCATGAGGAGACTGCCGCCGCCGCCGCCGTACGTCTCGGGGATCTCGATCCCCATCACCCCGATCGCGAAGCACTGCCGGAGCAGCGCCCGGTCGATGGCGGACGCCCGCTCCATCGCCGGGACGCGGGGCCGGATCTCCCGCTCCGCGAACGCGCGCACGGTGTCGCGGAACAGCTCTTCTTCCTCGGACAGCTTGGTCAGGGGAGCGATGGTGGAGAGGTCGGACATCGTGTTGGGAATCTATCTGTCTTTCACCCGCCGCACGAACTTGAGCGCCGACCAGATCTCATCCACCGCGACGACTTTCACGTCCACGAGCCCGTGCGCGAGCCCGATCGCGCGGATCACATCCTCGGTAAGGTCGGTGGGCACACCGGCGGATCTCTTGGGCCACGAGATCCAGAGCGCCCCCGCGGGCGCGAGAGCCCGTGCGAGCGTTCCGAGCTCGTGCTCGAGGTCCCGTCTCTCGCGCGTGAAGAACTGAATGAAATCGAGAGCGCCTGCCGCGCGGATCCGCCGCGTCACACGCGCTGGCACCTTGCCCAGGGTGCGATCGTAGCCGCGCGGCGCATTGAGAATCGTTATCGTCCAACCCGGCTTGATCCCGAGCTTCTCTACCAGCGGCTTCCCGGAGTACCCTGCCGTCATCGCCGCCCTTGCCCCGTCTATCGCCCTTTGCCGCCCTCTACCATCCTCTACCGCCCTCTATACATCACCCGCCAGATGCGCCCGGCGGCGTCGTCGGTGATGTAAAGCGATCCGTCCGGTCCCTGGGCCACCCCCACCGGCCGGTGCTGGGTCACGTTCTGGTCGGCATGCCAGAAGCCTTCGGCGAACGTCTCGTACGGTCCCCGGGGCTTGCCGTTCTCGAACGGGACGAACACCACGCGGTAGCCGGCCTGCGGCAGGGGAGCCCGGTTCCAGGATCCGTGGAACGTGACGAAGGCGCCGCCGCGGTAGCGCTCGGGGAACTGCGAGCCCGTGTAGAAGGCGAGCCCGTCCGGCGCCCAGTGCGCCGGGAACGCGACGGCCGGCTCCTTTTTCTGCGCGCAGGGTCCGACGCTTCGGCCGTCGCCGCCGTACTCGGGAGCGAGCACGAGGTGGCCGAGCTCGATGTCGTGGTAGCAGTACGGCCATCCGAAGTCGTCGCCCTCGTGGACGGGGAAGAGCTCCTCCGACGGCTTCTCGGCGCTCTGCTCCAGGCTGTAGAGTTTCGGCCAGTTCTGGCCGAGCTGGTCGCGGCCGTGTTGCGTCGCCCACAGCTGGCCGTCCGGCGCCAACGCGAGCCCTACGGCGTTCCGAATCCCCGTCGCGTAACGCGCGCCGCTCGTTTCGGTCTGGTTCGACTTGCCGGCGTCGAACCGCCAGATCCCGGAGCGGTACGCGAGCTCCGGGCACGGATCCCGCCCGGGCGACTCGAGGGTGCGGTCGGCAACCTGACAGGAGTTCGTCGCCGACCCGAGGTTCACGAACAGGGTCTTGCCGTCGGCCGAGAGCGCAAGGTTCTTGGCGGTGTGGTTGCCGTCGCTCGGCAGCTCTCGGGCGATCACCTGCGGCTCGCCGAGCGGCGTGAGCCGTCCCGCGCGCATCGGATAGCGGAGCACGGTCGACCGCGTCGCGAAGTAGAGCGCGCCGCTCACGAGCGCGATCCCCGTGCCCCCCGCGCTACCGAAATGCGCCTCGACGTCTCCCCGCCCGTCGCCCGTGGTGTCGCGGAGCACCAGGACGCCGCCGGGCCCGCCGCGCCGGTTTTCCAGGGCGACGAACAAGTCGCCGTTGGGCGCGACCGCGAGGTGTCGCGGCGAGCCCACCTGGTCTGCGACGACGAGCGCACAGAAGCCTGGCGGGAGCGTGAGGCCGCCGTTGTCGGGATCGCACGCGGGTGAGGAGACGGACGGGCGGACCGGCGGACGGGCGGACACGAAGAGCGCGAAGGTGCCGACGATTCCGACCGCCCTGCGCATGCCGGGTGTCATGTCTTCCTCTCCGCAGTTGTGCCCGCCAGCATCTCCCGGATGCCGCCGAGGGACGAAAGCACCCCCGTCGCCTCGAACGGCAGATAGACGACCTTGTTGTTCTGGCCCGATACCATCTCCTTGAGCGTCTCGATGTAGCGGATCGCGATCAGGTACCGCGCGGGATCTCCGCCGGTTCCCTTGATCGCGCTGGTGATGCGCTCGATCGCCTGCGCTTCCGCTTCAGCCACCTTGAGGCGCGCGTTGGCCTCGGCCTCGGCCGCGAGAATCTTCGCCTGCTTGTCGCCTTCGGCCTTGTTGATCTCGGACTGCCGGATGCCCTCGGCCTGGAGGATGCGCGACTGCTTCTCCGCCTCGGCCGTGAGGATCGCGGCCCGCCGGTCGCGCTCGGCCCGCATCTGCTTCTCCATTGCGTCGCGAATGTCGCGCGGTGGGTTGATGTCCTTGAGCTCCACCCGGCTCACCTTCGCGCCCCACTTGTGCGTCGCCTCATCCAGGATCTCGCGCAGCTTGGTGTTGATGGTGTCGCGGGAGGAGAGCACGTGGTCCAGCTCCATCTCGCCGATCACATTGCGCAGCGTCGTCTGCGTCAGCTTCTCGATCGCGTCCGGCAGGTTGGCGATCTCGTAGGTCGCGCGGACGGGGTCGGTGATCTGGGAGTAGATCAGCGCGTCGATCTCGACCACCACGTTGTCCTTGGTGATCACGTTCTGGCGCGGGAACACGTACACCGTCTCGCGCAGGTCGATCTTGTCGGTGCGGAAGTGACGCGCGAATGAGTCGCCCGTCGGCGTGACGATCACCTGGTGCCAGTCGATCGCCCGTGGCTTGTCAACGATCGGGATGATCAGGTTGACGCCGGATGACAGGGTGCGGTGGTATTTGCCCAGCCGCTCGATGATCATGGTCTGGGCCTGCTGCACGATCCGAATCCCGCGCGCCACGATCGAGATCGCGACGAGCGCGATCGCCGCCGGGACGACGTACGCGCCGATGTTGTCCATCCGTCAGCTCTCCTTGTCCACGTACAGGATTGCACCGTCCACGCGCACGACCATGACCCGCGTGCCGGGCTCGAGCGGCGTGTCCATGAGCGACGCGCCCCGCCAGTTCTCGCCCTCGACCAGCACGCGGCCTCTCCCTGTGGCCGGGTCGATGCGCTCCGCAACGATCCCGACCTTTCCCACCAGCGCGTCCACGTTGGTCTTGATGTCGCTCGAGGTGGGGTGGATGCGCTGCAGCAGGAAGGGGCGGATCCCGAAGAGGGAGAGCAGCGTGCCGGCCGCGAAGGTGAGCGCCGGGGCGAGCACGCCCGGCACGACGATCGAGACCAGCCCCGCCGCGAGGCAGCCCACCGCGACGGAGAGGAGCCAGAACCCGGGCGCAGCCATTTCGGCCACGAAGAGGAGCAGCGCGGCGACGAGCCAGACTTGCCATTCGTGCACGAGGGGCCCTCCGGCTACCGTCTGGATGCTCCAAAACTACTGCTATCAGACGTCAGACGTCAGACATCAGCGTTTTCGGTGCTCGGTGCAATATTCTGGTACCACTGGCGGCCGCGTATAGCCGCATTTTGGCGATATCCCACCGCCGGAGGGCACCCGTGGTAGGTTTTCGCAAGGTGAAAGTGTGGCAGAAGGCTCACGCACTGACGCTGGGGCTGTATAAAGCCACCCGCTCTTTCCCGAAAGAAGAGCTCTTCGGACTCACGTCGCAAATCAGGCGCTCGGCATGCTCGATCGGCGCCAACATTGCGGAAGGGTGCGGAAGGCGGAGCAAACCCGACTTCGCCCGGTTTCTTCAGATTGCGATCGGATCCGCAAGCGAGCTCGAGTTCTTCAAGACCCGCGCCGTCGCGGCGGCAGCCATCGACGGCGGCAAGGTCGAAGTGAATGGTGCGCGCGCGAAGCGGGCGAAGCAACTGCGGGTGGGCGATCGGCTGCGCGTCCGCAAGGACCCTTTCCAGTACGAGCTGACGGTGCGCGGCCTCGCGGAGCATCGTGGCCCCCCCGGCGTCGCGGCCGGCCTGTACGAGGAGGATCCGGAGGCGAAACGGCAGCGCGAGCGGCTTGCCGAGCAGCTGAAGCTCGCACCCTCGCTGCGCTACGAGGGCAAGGGCCGGCCGACCAAGAAACAGCGGCGCGAGATCGGAAAGCTCAGGGGTGAATAGACGTCTGACGTCTCGCATTGAGTGCGTCGAGGATCATGATCTTCTGCCAGATCTTGCGCGACAGGCCGGTGGTGAGGTTCTCGATGTCGTTCACGGCGTCGAGCGCCACCGGATCCTGGAAGTCTTGCACGTACAGCGACGCCACCTTGCCGGTGAGCGAGAGCAGCTCGGTGCAATAGTCGAGGTAGCGCGACAGCTCGAACGGCGTCATGGTGCGCCGTGGGGAGGAGCCGGTCGCGCCGCTCCCGGCCAAGAACTGGTCCGGGTCCTTCGTGAGCTGATGCATGTCCACGATGTGCGCGATGCTGCGCAGCTCGTGGAGCGCGGAGAGGGCCCGGTGTCGCTTGATCCGCGTCTCCGCGTTCGCCAGGAACAACACGGCAACGCCCAGAAACACGACGTTTTGGATCGCCTGGGAGGATTGGAGAAATCCGGCGACATCCGGCCATCGCATCGCCAGGTTCAGGTGCAGCAGCGCCTGCACGCCGATGTAGACGATGACGGCGATCAACGCCCACGTGCCGACGCGCAGCGCCAGGTTCGGGCGGGCCAGGTACGCGGCGCGCGCCAGGGATTCATTGGCTACGGCGAGGAGCTCACCCGAGACGCGCCCGAGCCCCGACCCCGGGAATCGCTCCTCGATGCGCTGCTCGAGGCGCTGCAGCGTCTCGATGATGCGGGTTCCCTCGAGGCGACGATACATCTACGGGCCGTGTCGCTGCGGGGGCGCGCTCATTTCAACCCGCCTGCGATGCCGATTCCGATCGCGAGGGCGCCGAGGCCGAGCAGGACCAGGTACAGCGGCAGCGCGAACCTGAACCAGTCCTCGTAGCGCACGCCTGCCGCGGCGAGAATCGCCATGAGCGCGCCGTTGGTGGGCGTCAGCAGCTCGCTCAAGCCGCCGCCGTACTGGTAGGCGAGCACCGTGACCTGCCGCGACAGGCCGAGCAGGTCGGAGAGGGGCACCAGGATCGGGAGCGTCAGGACGGCGTGGCCGCTGGGGCTCGGCACCGGGACGTGGACCGCGGCGTGCACGCCCATCATCCCCAGGGCCGACAGGGCGAGCGGCAGTGCGGCGATCGGCGCGAACAGGCTGCGCACGATCGTGTCGACGATCCGGCCCTGCTCGAGGGCGACGTAGATCGCGCGGGCGAATCCGATCAGGAGCGCCGCGTAGGCCATGGACTGGAATCCCGCGACAAACCCCTCCGCCGTTCCGGCGGCGCGCAGCCCTCCGATGAGTCCCACCACGACGCCCATCGCGAAGAACAGCGCTGCCATCTGGTCGAACCCCCAGCCGAAGCGCAGCACGCCGACCACGAGCAGGACGAACGTCGCGAGCACCACGGCCAGGGCGACGCCTTGGCGGATCCCCAGTCCGTGGCCCGGGTCCGCGCCGCCGGGCGCATCCCCCGGCGGAGCGGCGCGGGTCCGGGTCGCGTGGCGCACGGTACCCCAAATCCACACGGCGAGCGCGGGCACCAGGAAGCCGATGCGAAACACCGACCCTGAAAGAAGCGGGAGGTGGGCGAGGTGCTGGGCGATCCCGACCTGGAACGGGTTGATCGGGCTGAACGACGCGCCCACGGCGGCCGCGCCGAGGCTCGCCGCGACCGCGGTGACCCGGTCGAAGCCGAGCCGCCGCACGAGCAGCAGCATGACGGGGACGAGCGCAATGATCTCCTCTTTCATGTTGTCGAGCACGCCGCCCAGTGCGAACGCGAGGCACGCCGCCGGGATGACGAGCGCGTCACGACCCTTGAGCCGCCGCACCAGCCAGTCCACCGCGCCCCGCAGGGCGCCCGTGCGGTCTACCACCGTGAACGCGCCGCCGATCAGGAACACGAAGAAGATCACCGATGCAGCGTCCCCAGGGCCTGGAGCGGGCCCACGGGATGCGGCTCCACCGCGTGATAGGTCCCGGCGACCGCGACCCTGCGGCCGGTGGCCGGGTCGTCGCGGCGCTCGTACTGTCCGGCGGGGAGGACCCAGGTCGCTGCGGCCGCGAGGATGAGCCCGCCGACGAGGAGCGTGAGGGGGTGCGGAAAGCGCACGTCGCGCACTCTCACGGGAGGCGAGGCGGAGCCGCAGCCGCGGTCGAGTGCCCGCGTGCCCCGCGTTGCTACCAGTAATACACGGGCAGGCCGAGCAGCAGGATGCCGAGCCCGAGCAGCGAGCGGCCGGGTCTCGCGGCGATCGTGTTCACCACGATGGCGGCGGCGGACGCGACGAACGCAAGCGGTGTCCAGGGGTACCCGGGCACGCGGAACGGTCGGTGCGCCTCGGGCCGCCGCCGGCGCAGCGCGAAGACGCTCGAGGCCGCGAGCATGTAGAAGATCCACGCGGCGAAGATCACGTAAGTGAAGAGCTGCTCGAAGCTCCCGGTCGCCGCGAGCAGGATCGTCCAGCCCGAGCTCACGATCACCGAAAACGCGGGCGTTCCGAAGCGCGGGTGCACTTCCGCGAGCTTGCGGAAGAACACGCCGTCGCGCGCCATCGCGTAGTACACGCGCGAGTTCGTGAGCGTGAGGCCGTTCGCCGCGCTGAACATCGAGATCAGCACCGCCACCGCGATCAGCTTGCCGGCCTCGGACCCGAGCAGCGCGCGCACGGCTTCGGCCGCCACGCGGTCCGTCCGCGCCACGGCCGCGGGGCCGAGGGCGGCGAGGTAGGCGACGTTGGCGAGCAGGTAGATCGCGATGAGCAAGGCGGTGCCGATGGCGATGCCGCGCGGGAAGACGCGCTGGGGATCGAGCGTCTCGCCCGCCGAGCACGCCACGTTCGCCCACCCCTCGTAGGCCCACAGCACGCCGATCATCGCCACGCCCATGCCGGAGAGGATGGGCACGCCGGCCGGCGCGGCGAACGTGACGGCCCGGGCGCCGGCGAGACCGCCGCCCCGGGCGAGGAGCAGGCCGCTCATCACGAGAATCGCCCCGACCTTGATCCCCGTGCTCCAGTTCTGAACGTTGGCGCTGTGGCGCGTGCCACGCACATTGACCGCCGCCACAACCGCGATCATCAGC
>QHVD01000576.1 GCA_003222235.1 Gemmatimonadota bacterium
ATGACGTTATCGCTCGCCATTCCCGACATCCTCGTTGCCAGGGCGAAGTCAGGCGATCTGGAAGCGCTCGAAGCGCTGTACCGGGCGTTCGAGACGCCCGTGTACAACCTGGCGCTCCGCATCCTGCGCAGCCCCGAGGATGCCGAAGACGTGCTGCAGGAGACGTTCCTCGAGGTGGTCAGGAGCATCGGCCAGTACCGGGGCGAGGGGCACCTGTGGGGTTGGATCCGCCGGATCGCCGCCTCCAAGGCGCTGATGCGGATCCGGCGCGACCAGGTGCGGGCGACGGAGGAGTTCGACGAGACGGCGGCGGGCCACGTCGGTCCGGTGGGCGCCGTGCCGGCGCGGATCGATCTGGAGCGGGCCTTCGACCGGCTGAGCGAGACGTCGCGGGCAGTTGTGTGGCTGCACGACGTGGAAGGCCACACCCATGAGGAGATCGCGGAGCTGATGGGCAAGACCGTGAGTTTTTCGAAGTCCCAGCTCGCCCGCGCCCATGACCAGGAGGGAGCAGTTTCATGATGCACTGCACGATGGACGATCTCGTGGCCGTGCAGGCGGGCGAAGGGTCGGTGTGGTCGAGGCAGCACCTCGAGACGTGCTCGGCGTGCCGGGCGGAGCTCGAAGCGCTGTACCAACGCATCGCGCAACTCAAGGCGCTGCCCGCGCGCCGGCCGGCCCGCGATCAGTGGCCGGCGGTGCTCGAGACGATCCGCGGCCACCGGCGCGGCCGCCGCCGTCGCTGGGGCGTGGGGAGCGTGGCCGCCGCCGCGGGCGTAGCGGCCCTGCTCGTGTTCCGACCCTTCTGGTCCAAGAGCGCGGACGGCGCCGATCTGGCGCGCGTGAAGCAGCAGTCGGCGACGATGGAGGCGGAGCTGGAGCGCTACGACCCCGAGAGCCGTGTGATGAGCGGCCGGTCAGCGGCGCTCGCGGCCGCCCTGGAAGACCGGATTGCCGCCGTCGATGGCGAGCTGGCGCGGGCGGGTCCGACCGAGCCCCGCTCCGCCGAGCTCTTGAAACTCTGGCAGCAGCGGGTGGACCTGATGCAGCAGCTCATGAGCGTCCGGGTTACCCGGGCCAGCTACGTGGGGCTCTGACCCCGGAGGAGCATTGACTATGCAGCACAAATGGACCGTGATCGCGGCGGCGGCGCTCGCTGCCTGGCCGGCGGCGCTGGCCGCGCAGGGGACCCCACGCCCGCCACGTGAGCCCCGGGGGTTCGCGTATTCGTTCAATGACAACCGCGGCCGGATCGGCGTGGTCGTGAGGAGCGACGCCGATTCTGAGACGGACAAGATCGGCGCCAGGATCGAGGGGGTGACGCCCGGCGGACCGGCGGCCAAGGCGGGGCTCAAGGTGGGTGACATCATCACGAAGTTCAACGGCACTTCGCTCGCCGGCGCCAAGGCGGAAGACGAAGAGGAGTCAGGCCCGGGCAACAAGCTGGTGGAGCTCGCTCGGGGGCTCGAGCCCGGCGACACCGTGCAGCTCGAGTATCGGCGGGGGAGCGATGGCAAGAAGGCGACGCTCGTGGCCGAGCGCCTGCCTCGCCTCGAGATGTTTCGATTCCCGGAGCCACCGGGCATGGCCATGCCTCGGATGCCCGACATGAACTTCGAGTTCTTCGGGTCGCCGTGGGGCGATCTCGAGGTCGTGAGCCTCAACCCGGATCTGGGAGAGT